>DATBXG010000725.1:0-6350 GCA_036514415.1 Paraburkholderia sp. | reverse complement strand
GATCGAACGACAGCACGCGATCATATTCCGCATCGGCAAGATCGTCTGCCCATAGCCCCTGCGCCCTCGCATAGCTTTCCGTCAAAGCGATCTGGTCTTGCGCGCGCCCCGTCAATCGCATGAAGTCGAGTGTCTTTTCGTCGATCGCAAACAGCGCAGCCGTCGCGCCAAACTCAGGCGCCATATTCGAAATGGTCGCGCGATCGCTCAGCGTCATCGCTCGCGCACCCTCACCGTAAAACTCGATGATCGTGCCGACCACCTTCTGCTTGCGCAAAAACTCGGTGATGGCGAGAACCAGGTCGGTGGCTGTCACACCCGGTTGGCGCGCACCGGTGAGCTCGACGCCAACGATCGTCGGCAGACGCAACCACACTGCACGGCCCAGCATCACCGACTCGGCTTCGATTCCGCCCACCCCCCAACCGAGCACGCCGATCGCGTTGATCATCGTCGTGTGGCTATCGGTGCCGACCAGCGTATCCGGCCAGGCCACACCGTCCTTCACCTGAATCACGGGTGACAGGTGTTCGATGTTCACCTGATGCAGGATGCCGTTGCCGGGCATCAGCACATCGAGATTCGAAAACGCCTGCTTGCACCATGCGAGGAACTCGAAGCGCTCGGCGTTCTTCGTCTGCTCGATCGCCATGTTCTTCGACATCGCCTCAGGGTCGTATCCCGCGACTTCGACATTCAGCGAATGGTCGACGACCAGATGCGTCGGCACCACAGGATTGATCGCCGTGGGATCGCCACCGGCTTCTGCAATGGCGTCACGCATGCCTGCGAGATCGACGAGTGCAGGCGTGCCAAGCAGATCCTGCAGCACCACGCGCGCCGGGTAGTAGGGGAACTCGACGTCGTGGCGGCGCCCGGCCAGCGCCTGCAGATAGCGCGCAGCGTGAGCGGCCGGTTGTCGGCGGGCGATGTTCTCAGCGAACACGCGGACGCTGTACGGCATACGCGCAAAGGAAGCGGCGCCTATGGACTCCATGGCGTCAGCAATGCTGACAAATTCGACGGATTGATTCGGAAGCGTACGGTACATCGGGGTTTTCTCCAGGGCAATGCGGGACGGCTTGCGTTTCGATGTAGTGCATTCTATGATCATAAAACGCAATAAGCAAATGAAGTCGCAGTCGGTAGATACCCTGGCGGGCAGATTCCCGCCCACCACCAGAGGGAGCAGGCAATGGCAAAATCACAGTCCGGCTTTTCAGTTGCATCACCGCACCCGGCGATCGTGAATGGCTTTTTGCCCGCAGCAGACATGAATTCCTCTACCGAGACCCCATCCGCGCTGACGCCGCTGCAAACGCGCGTCGCGCGCGAAATCCTCGCGCTTGCACGGCGTGAAGACCTCGCCGTCGATGACCGGCTTGCCGAATCGGTGCTCGCCGAAAAAATCGGCACGTCGCGCACGCCAGTGAATGTTGCCCTCCATCATCTGGTGTCGCTGGGTGTGGTCTATTACGACGCCAACCGCGGCTTCTTCATGGCAAAACCCGCGCGCGACGTGACGGACGTGGCCGCGCAGTTCTTCAACGAACCCGATGACCCGCTGTATCTGAAGATCGCGGAAGACCGTCTCGCGCACCGCTTGCCGGACGACGTGACGGAAGCCGACCTGATGCGCCAATACGAAGTCTCGCGCAGCGAGCTTCGCCGGGTGCTCTCCCGCATGCAGGAAGAAGGCTGGCTGGAGCGGCAGGTCGGTCACGGCTGGCAGTTCATGCCGATGATCGATTCTGTCGAGGCCTACGAGGAGAGCTATCTGTTCCGCGCTGCAATCGAGCCAACGGGCGTGATGTCGCCGACGTTTAGCGTGAACCGCGTCGAACTGGAGGAATTGCGGCGGCGCCAGCGCTTCATTGCCGAGGGCGGCTATCTGACGATGAACCCGGTGGAGCTCTTCGAAGCCAACAGCGAGTTTCACGAGACGATCGCGAAATGGTCGGGGAACCGCTTCATTGCGCAGTCCGTGCGCCGGATGGACCGGCTCCGCCGCCTCGTCGAGTATCGGCAGGCCAAGGCGCGCAAGCCCAGAATGGAGCAGGCGCTGGAACACCTGGCGATCCTCGACGCCATCACCCAGCACGACCTGCTGCGCGCAGCCGCACTCCTGCGCGATCACATCGAAGGCGCCCGGCGCGCCAAGGTTCACGCACGGGAGGTTTTCACATCACGTACGTAGCAGTTCCTTGCCAATGCGGTCCGGGCGGACCGCATTTTTTTAGCCTTAACTGCGTTTTGTGTTCACAAAACGCTTAATATCAGAGCCACCGCGAAAGCGATCGAGACTCTGGGACACGGAGACATGCATGTCATACCGCCGAGGCTGGATAGCCCTTTTCCTGTTTTGCCTGTCCATGATCAACTACATGGATCGCATTGCGCTTTCGATCGCAGCGAAACCGATTGCGACTGAATTCAAACTGAGTTCCGTGGGGATGGGTTACCTGTTCTCGTCTTTTATCTGGAGCTACGCGCTGTTCCTGTTGCCGATGGGCTTTCTGATCGACCGCTTTGGCACGAAGCGGATGGCGGGCGTGGGGATTTTCGTCTGGTCTGCCGCGACGGTACTCACGGGCGCCGCAAGCAGTTTCTTCAGCCTGATGTGCGCTCGCCTCGTGATGGGCGCGGGCGAATCCACCAGCAATCCCGTTGGCGCGAAAGTGATTCGACAATGGATCCCCGCCAATGAGCGCGGGATGGTGACGTCCATGTTCAACAGCGGCTCTTATGCCGGTCCGGCGATCTGTTCGGTCTTGCTCGGTTCGCTGATTGCACTGTTCGGCTGGCGGATGTCGTTTGTCATCGCGGGCGCGATCGGCTTTGTCTGGCTGGCCGCGTGGCTCATTTTCTTCGATGCGCCGGAGAAAGTCCGCTGGCTGAAAAGCAATGAGCGCGACAAGATCGTTCGCGAGCGCGATTCGAGGTCCGCGAGCGCGTCTGGTCGGCCAGAGGGCACTGCCGGTCTTCTGGCGCTCATGCGTTCGCCAACACTGTGGGGGTTGGCCATCACGCAGGGCTGCAACGTCTACACGCAATATCTCTTCCTGACGTGGCTACCGAGCTACCTGCAGGCGACTCGTCATCTGAGCATCACACACACGGGGCTGTTTTCGGCCGTACCCTATGCCGCATCCGTGGTGCTGTGCATCGTGGCGGGACGGATGAGCGACCGGTATCTGAAGAAGGGTGGTGTGGGCACGGGTCGCCGCCGCAATGCCGTTGCCATTGCGTTGATGACGGGCGCGACTATCTTGACGGTGCCCTTCACGTCGAATCTCTTCGTATTGCTGCTGGTGTTTTCCGTCACGCTCACGGGTATCGCGTCGACGACTTCGTTGAACTTCGCGCTGTTGAACGATCTGTTGCCGAGTTCCCGTGATGTGGCGAAAGCCATGGCGTTTGTCGTGGTCGGTGGACAGGCATTCGGAATGATCGCGCCCATTGCCACCGGTTATGTGATCGATGCGACTGGCAGCTATGACTGGGCGTTCGGCATCGCCGGCCTGCTTCTGCTCGCAGGAGCGACGGTCGTTCTCACGATGACGCGCTCGCCGATGCTCCGCGACAGCGATGCTGCAAACGCGCAGGTTGCAATGTAGCAAGGTGCTTCGCCGATCGAAGTTCGAATCGACAGCATTCAGGATGTGCACATTCGGCGCGAAGGACCGATTCTGGCCAAATTCGACCGCCTTTGCCGCGTTTTCCCGTATTTCCCGCTAATCCGCTGTGAACCTTTTTTCCCCATCGCATGCCCACAATGTGGGCTGGAAAGGGCCAACGTCCCGGTCGTCGCGCCCTGGTCGTCGACCGGCTCGCCCTCCCATCAGCGGGTCCTGCAGCATCTGCGATCCAGTGGCACAATGGGCGCTCCGCATTTTCCGGCCCCGGCCTGCGCGCATCGCCATGCGCGCGGCGCGTGCCTGTCGTTGAACCGTTGAAAAGGATCGTCCCATCATGAGTTCCAGCGTGAAGCCCTACCCCGACACCCAGATCTATATCGACGGCGCATGGCGCGCCGGCGCGAAGACGATTGCCGTGATCGACCCCGCGACCGAAGCGGAAATCGGCCGCCTGAGCCTCGCGAGCGAGCAGGACCTTTCCGATGCGGCCACCGCGGCCGAGCGCGCCTTCCGCGAATGGCGCAAGGTCTCGCCGCTCGAGCGCAGCAAGCTCATGCGCCGCGCGGCGCAGCTGCTGCGCGACCGTGCCGACGACATCGCCGCGATCATGACGCGCGAGCAGGGCAAGCCGTTTGGCGAAGCAAAGCTCGAAACGCTCGCGGGCGGCGACACGATCGACTGGTTCGCCGAAGAAGGCCGCCGTACCTATGGCCGCGTGATTCCCTCGCGCTCGGACGCCGTTCGCCAGATCGTCACGCGCGAGCCGGTGGGCCCGGTCGCCGCGTTCACGCCGTGGAACTTCCCGCTCAACCAGGCTGTGCGCAAGGTGTCGGCCGCGCTCGCCTCGGGCTGCACCGTCGTGCTCAAGGGACCGGAAGAAACGCCGGCCAGCTGCGCCGAACTCGTGAAGGTGTTCATCGATGCGGGCCTGCCCGCGGGCGTGCTGAACCTCGTGTTCGGCGTGCCTGCGGAAGTGTCGTCGTACCTGATCGCGCATCCGGCCATCCGCAAGATCTCGTTCACGGGCTCGACGCCGGTGGGCAAGCTGCTCGCCTCGAAGGCCGGCGAGCACATGAAGCGCGCCACGATGGAACTGGGCGGCCACGCCCCGGCCATCGTGTTCGCCGACGCCGACGTGCCGCGCGCCGCGAAGCTGCTCGCCAGCGCGAAGTTCCGCAACGCGGGCCAGGTATGCATCTCGCCCACGCGCTTCATGGTGGAAGACGCCGCGTATGACGAGTTCGTCGAGCACTTCGTCGCGACCACGCGCGCGATCAAGGTGGGCAACGGTCTCGAAGAGGGCGTGCAGATGGGGCCGCTCGCCAACGACCGCCGCCTCGCGGCAATGGAGCGCCTCGTGGCCGACGCGCGCGAACAAGGCGCGAAGGTGCTGACGGGCGGCGAGCGCGTGGGCCGCGAAGGTTACTTCTTCGCGCCGACCGTGCTGACCGACGTGCCGCTTTCCGCGCGCATCATGAACGAAGAGCCGTTCGGCCCGATCGCGCCGGTCTCGCGTTTCTCGAGCTACAAGGACGCGATCGTCGAAGCGAACCGCCTGCCGTACGGCCTCGCCGCCTATGCCTATACGCGTTCGAGCGCGACTTCGGCTGCGCTTTCCGACGATGTGGAGACCGGCATGCTGTCGATCAACCACCACGGCCTCGCCCTGCCGGAAACGCCGTTCGGCGGCGTGAAGGATTCGGGCTACGGCTCCGAAGGCGGCAGCGAAGCGATGGAAGCCTATCTCGTCACGAAGTTCGTTTCCGAGCATCGTTGATCGCTTCCCGTTGAAACGCGCGCTTTCTGGTTACTCACGGTCCGGGAAGCGCGTGCGGATACTGCGGCAAGCCGTCCGCCAGTTGCACCCACGCCAGCTTTTGTGAGGTCCAGGTGTGATTTTCGGGCGGCGCGTCGTCGGGACGATCGAGCGTGCCCGCGGCCACGTCGATCTCGCCCGCGAACGCCGCATGCCGGTAAGTGAGCGGCGTGCCGCAATCGGCGCAGAAGGCCCGCTCGACACCCGGACTCGACACATGCGTTTTCGTTGCGCCTGCAACGATATGGAACGCACTCCACGGCACGCTGACCCAGCCGACGAACGGCGCGCCCGACGCGCGCCGGCAATCCACGCAATGACACACCGTGCTGCCAATCGGCGCAGCCGAAATCTGGTAGCGGACCTTTCCGCATAAACAGCCGCCAGTCAGCATCGCTCCCTCCTTCGCGCAGTGATCGTGCATTTATCGCGCATTTGTCGTAGTCAGCGCTTTCAACGCTGTAAACACAAATGCCCGGGCGCGATTGCGCTATTTCTTTTCGCCCATGGAATAGAACGCAGCCATGCGTTGTTGACGCCAGTAACGGCCCTCAGGCCATCGACTGGATCGTTCATGCACACACTCGCACACTTTACGCTTTCGCTTTCGAATGCATTGCAGCGCGCGCACTCGTGCACTGGAGCCCGGCTGTGAACCGCGCCTCGATCTGCGTCCCATGCCGGCTCGCGGCCATTGCAGCCGTGGTGGGCTGCGCGGGCGCCGCATTCGCGTGGACCGCCGGCTGGCTCACGCCCAAGCGCCTCGACGCACCGCACATCATCGACACGTTCGAGTCGAACTATGGCGTCCACACGGGCTATCGGCGCAATCACGCCAAGGGTCTCTGTGTGGAAGGCTGGTTCGAAAGCAATGGCAACGGCGCGCGCGTGTCGCG
>DATBXG010000724.1:0-6328 GCA_036514415.1 Paraburkholderia sp. | reverse complement strand
CCGCCGTTATCCGCAGCATGCCCGGCGCGCTCGTCCCGAATTCGGTAAACTCCCGAAATCATGTGCGCCACCCCGGTTTCATCCTCGCAAATTCCTTCCGACCCCGGCCTCGCCAAGGCCGATCCTCACACGGAACACACGCAGCTTGCGCCCATCGTCGTGCGCTGGCGCGGCAACGAGGCTTATCAAGCAAGCTTCGACGCCATGCGCGAGTTCACGGCCGCCCGCAACGCCGGGACGCCCGACGAAATCTGGCTCGTCGAGCATCCGCCCGTCTTCACGCTGGGGCAGGCCGGCAAGCCCGAGCACCTGCTCGTCGCCAACAGCGGCATTCCGCTCGTGCAGATCGATCGCGGGGGCCAGATCACGTATCACGGGCCGGGCCAGGTGGTGGCCTACCTGCTGCTCGATCTTCGGCGCCGCAAGCTCATGGTGCGCGAGCTCGTCACGCTCATCGAGGACGCCGTGATCGAAACACTGGCGGCGTATAATCTCGCCGGTGAGCGCAAGGCTGGCGCGCCCGGCATCTACGTGCCGCAAGACGTAGCGGGTACGAGTGGCGCCAGCGCGCTGCACGCGGGCGCGAAAGTCGCCGCCCTCGGGCTGAAGATCCGCAACGGCTGCAGCTATCACGGCGTGAGCCTGAACGTGTCGATGGATCTGAGCCCATTTCTCGCGATCAATCCGTGTGGATACGCCGGTCTCGAAACCGTCGACATGGCGACGCTCGGCGCAGAGGCGAGCTGGGGCAACGTGGCCGCCACGCTGGCGGCGCGGCTCGAGGCGAATCTCGCGGCGCACGCAGCAACACATCTAACGGTAGCCGAAGCGGCTGCCACAGACCCTTCAGCCGAAGCGGCCGGGATGAACCCGGCCCCAGATGCGGCTGAAAAGGAAGCGGCCGCTTACGCGGCCGCGATGGACCCGGCCGAAGCGGCCGTCTCAGGCGGGCAACCGCCGCAACCGCAGGCTGGCGTTGCACCGGCGGCCTGACTGGATCGAAAGCATGACTGACGCAACTGCGAACCCCGCCGCAAATCTGGCTGCAAACGCCGCCGACGCCGTTCCTTACGACGCCACCGCAAAGCAGAAGGCGCAGGCCAAGACCTCGCGCATTCCGATCAAGGTCGTGCCGATCGAGCGGCTCAAGAAGCCGGAGTGGATCCGCGTGAAGGCGGCCACGGGCAACTCGCGCTTCTATGAGATCAAGAACATCCTGCGCGAGCACAACCTGCACACCGTGTGCGAGGAAGCGAGCTGCCCGAACATCGGCGAGTGCTTCGGCAAGGGCACCGCGACGTTCATGATCATGGGCGACAAGTGCACGCGCCGCTGCCCGTTCTGCGACGTCGGCCACGGCCGCCCCGATCCGCTCGACCCGGACGAGCCGGCGAACCTCGCGCGCACCATCGGCGCGCTCAAGCTCAAGTACGTCGTGATCACGAGCGTGGACCGCGACGACCTGCGTGACGGCGGCGCCGGCCACTTCGTCGAGTGCATCCGCCAGGTACGCGAGCAGTCGCCGGAAACGCGCATCGAGATCCTCACGCCGGACTTCCGCGGCCGTCTGGACCGCGCGCTGCAGATCCTCAACGCCGCGCCGCCCGACGTGATGAACCACAACCTCGAAACGGTGCCGCGCCTCTACAAGGAAGCGCGCCCGGGTTCGGACTACGCGCACTCGCTCAAGCTGCTCAAGGACTTCAAGGCGCTGCATCCCGAAGTCGCGACGAAGTCGGGCCTGATGGTGGGCCTCGGCGAAACCGAAGAGGAAATTCTCCAGGTGATGCGCGACCTGCGCGCGCACGACGTCGACATGCTGACGATCGGCCAGTACCTCCAGCCGTCGGAGCACCACCTGCCGGTGCGTGCCTACGTGCATCCCGATACGTTCAGGATGTACGAGGAAGAGGCCTACAAGATGGGCTTCACGCACGCGGCCGTTGGCGCGATGGTGCGTTCGAGCTATCACGCTGATCTGCAGGCGCATGGGGCGGGTGTGGTGTAAGCCGCGCGCCACTCGCACGCAACGAAAAGCCCGCTCAAAGCGGGCTTTTCTGTTTGTGCTGCCGCCGATTAGCGTGGGGCGTGTACTCATCTCAAGACCATCCACTCCGGCGCGAAAAGCAATGCTTCAGCAGCGTCATTAGCTATCGCGGATAAATTAGAACCGCGCGCCGCCAGACTCCCTATAGTCGGAACCTTCATTCACTCGAACGTCGTTCCGCCGGAGTCTCACGATGAACCTTCGCGTTTTCACCTCGCCGCGCGCCACCGGGATTGCCGGTGATCCACTCAAGCGCCGTCCCCGTGTGCTCGCCGTTGCATTCGCTGCCGCCTGCCTCGCCGCCGCGTTCGGCGCACCGCGCGCGCACGCCGAAGCGCGCGAGGTCGTGATCGCGTATCAGGACATGGTGGTGCCGTGGCGCTACGCGCAGGCAACCGGCGAAGTCGAGAAGGCCACCGGCTACAAGGTCACCTACCGCAAGCTCGCAAGCGGCGCCGACGTGATCCGTGCGCTCGCCTCGGGTTCCGTGCAGCTCGGCGAGGCGGGCTCGAGCCCGATCGCGGCGGGGCTTTCGCAGGGCGTGGACCTCTCGCTCTTCTGGATCCTCGACAACATCAACGACGCCGAGGCCCTCGTCGCGCGCGACGGCTCGGGCGTGTCGAGCATCACGGGCCTGAAGGGCAAGACGATCGGCGTGCCGTATGTATCGACCTCGCACTTTCACGCGCTCGTTGCGCTGCAGAATGCAGGCGTGAATCCCGCCGACGTGAAGATCGTCAACCTGCGTCCGCCCGAGGTCGCGGCGGCCTGGCAGCGCGGCGACATCGACGCCACCTACATCTGGGACCCGGTGCTCGCGCAGGTGAAAAAGAACGGCAAGGTGCTGATCACGTCAGGCCAGGTGGCGAAGGCCACGGGCAAGGCGACCTTCGACGGCTTCGTGGTCGACCGGCGCTTCGCGAAGGACAACGGCGATTTCGTCGCGAAGTTCGTGAAGGTGCTGGCCGCCGCCGATGCCGACTACAGCGCGCATCGCGCTGCGTGGAGCGCGGCTTCGCCGCAGGTCCAGGCGGTGGCGAAGGAGTCGGGCGCGAATGCCAATGAAGTGCCCGCGAGCCTCGCACTCTATGCCTTCCCGACGCCCGCCGAACAGGCCTCGAAGCAGTGGCTCGGCGGCGGCGCGCAGTCGGGCGCGGCGCAGTCGCTGCTCGCCACGGCAACCTTCCTCAAGACGCAAGGCACGATCCAGAACGTGCTGCCCGATTACTCGGTGGGCGTCGATCCGCAGTACGTGCAGCGCGCCGCTGCGCACTGAACGGGAGGCGGCAGGCATGAGCACGCTCGCGATCCGCGATCTCAGCGTCATCTATGAGGGCGCGAAACGCGGCGCGCCGGCGAACCTCGCGCTCGCGGACGTGAACCTCGAAGTGGCCAGCGGCGAGTTCGTCGTGGCGCTCGGCGCTTCGGGCTGCGGCAAGACCACGCTGCTCAACTGCATCGCAGGCTTCATCGAGCCTGCGCAGGGTGAGGTGCTCGTCAATGGCGAGCGTGTGAAGGGCCCTGGCGCGGAGCGCGGCGTGGTGTTCCAGAAGCATGCGCTGCTGCCGTGGCTCGACGTGCTGGAGAACGTCGCGCTCGGCCTGCGCTTTCGACGCGTGCCCAAAGCCGAGCGCGAGCGCATCGCGCGCGAGCAGCTCGCACTCGTGGGCCTCGAGGCGCACGCGCTCGAGCGCGTGTACGCGCTTTCGGGCGGCATGCAGCAGCGCGTGGGCATTGCGCGCGCACTCGCGAGCGACCCGCAGATCCTCTTGATGGACGAGCCAATGGGCGCGCTCGACGCGATGACGCGCGAGTCGGTGCAGACGCTCGTGCTCGACGTCTGGGCGCGCACGAAGAAGACGGTGTTCTTCATCACGCACAGCGTGGAGGAAGCGCTCTTTCTCGCTACGCGCATCGTCGTCATGACGCCCGGGCCGGGCCGCATGGAGCGCGAGTACGAAGTGCCGTTCGCGCGGCAGTATCTCGCCACGCGCGATGCGCGGGCGGTGAAGTCGTCGCCTGAATTCATCGAGTGGCGCGAGCGGCTCGTGGGGTTGCTGCATGCAAACGCTCACGAGGAGCCAGCATGAGCGTGCCGCAGGAGTCGTTGAGGGAAGTCGCATTGAAGGCGCGCAGCGCGCAAGCGCCTGCAACGCGCGGCGAACCGACCGGGCGCTCGAAAGTCTGGCGGATGCCCGGCGAAGGTCCGACGGCGGCACTGAGCGCCGCCTCGGTGGCCGCGCTCGCGTTGCTCTGGTGGCTCGCCACGCATCTGCATTGGCTGCCGCCTCTCTTTCTGCCCACGCCCGAAGCCGTCTGGCAGGCCTTCGCCGACGCCTGGCGTGGCCGCATCCAGGGCGGTCTTCCACTCTCCGAGCATCTGTTCTGGAGTGCGCTGCGCGTGTTCGGCGCGTTCGCACTTGCGGCGGTGACGGCGGTTCCCGTGGGCATCCTGATGGGCGTGTCGCGCGTCGCGCGCGGCCTGCTCGATCCGGCGCTGGAGTTCTACCGGCCGCTGCCGCCGCTCGCCTATCTGCCGCTCGTGGTGATCTGGTTCGGCATCGACGAGACGGCCAAGATCGTCGTGATCTGGCTCGCCTGCTTCGCACCCGTCGCGATGGCCGCGCGCGCCGGCGCAAAGAGCGCGAGCGTCGAGCAGATCCGCGCGGCGGCTTCGCTCGGCGGCAGCCTCGCGCAGATCGTGCGCTTCGTCGTGCTGCCCGCCGCGCTGCCCGAAATCCTCACGGGCCTGCGCATCGCGATCGGCTTTGGCTGGACCACGCTCGTGGCCGCCGAGATGGTCGCCGCAACGGCCGGCCTCGGGCAGATGGTGCTCAACGCGTCGAGCTTCCTGCGCACCGACGTGGTCGTAATGGGCATCGTGCTGATCGGACTGATCGCCTGGGCCTTCGATCTGGGCATGCGCGCGCTCGAGCGGCGCCTCGTGCCGTGGAAAGGGCGGGGCTGAGGCTGCACTGTTTTCTTTCTGTTTCCCGCTGCTTTCATTACGGAAACCCGGACGGCCTTCGTGCGGGATTCTGGAAATCCATACGCCTGCCCCCTCGCGCTAAAGAAAAATCCTTATAAATCAACGGCGATCGCGCTCGCGAGCGCTGGCATCGACCTTGCAAATAGAAGCGCGCGGCCATCCACGGCCGCGACAAAAAAACAGCAAGGAGACAGCCGATGTCCGATCCCATCTTCCGGTTTCGCTGATCCCCCGTCTCGTTCTGTCGCGGCCCGACACAGCTTTGTTCGGCCATTGGCTTAATTTCATTTGCGGGAACCATCGTGAAGAAACCTCTCCACAAAGTCCTCTACGTCCAGGTGATCGTGGCGATCGTCATCGGCGTGATCCTCGGCCACTACTGGCCCGCCATCGGCATCGACATGAAGCCGTTCGGCGACGCCTTCATCAAGCTCATCAAGATGGTGATCGGGCCGATCATCTTCTGTACCGTCGTGACCGGCATCGCCGGCATGGAGGACATGAAGAAGGTGGGCCGCGTGGGCGGCAAGGCGCTGCTCTACTTCGAGATCGTCTCGACCTTCGCGCTGGTGCTCGGCCTCATCGCCACGCACGTGCTCAAGCCGGGCGCGGGCTTCAACGTCGACGTCCACACGCTCGACGCCAAGGCCGTGGCGAGCTACGCCGAGAAGGCGCACGGCCAGAGCAGCGTCGACTTCCTGATGCACATCATTCCGGACACGATCACGTCGGCGTTCGCGCAGGGCGAAATCCTGCAGATCCTGCTGATCGCGCTGCTGTTCGGCGCCGTGCTCACGCAACTGGGCGAGCGCGGCCGCGTGGTGACGGAGTTCATCGACGGCATTTCGGGCGTGCTGTTCGGCGTCGTGAAGATCGTCACGAAGCTCGCACCGATCGGCGCGTTCGGCGCGATGGCGTTCACCATCGGCAAGTACGGCGTGGGCTCGCTCATTCCGATGCTCAAGCTCATCGGCACGTTCTACCTCACCTCGATCGTGTTCGTGCTCGTCGTGCTCGGCGCGATCGCGCGCTTCACGGGCTTCTCGATCATCCGCTTCGTTTCCTATATCAAGGAAGAGCTGCTGATCGTGCTCGGCACGAGCTCGTCGGAATCGGCGCTGCCGCAACTGATGCAGAAGCTCGAGCGCCTCGGCTGCTCGCGCTCGGTGGTGGGCCTCGTGGTGCCGACCGGCTATTCGTTCAACCTCGACGGCACCAACATCTACATGACGATGGCGGTGCTCTTCATCGCCCAGGCGACCAACACCGACCTCACGTGGACGCAGCAGCTC
>DATBXG010000723.1:0-6806 GCA_036514415.1 Paraburkholderia sp. | reverse complement strand
CCGCGCCCAGCGCCGGGCCGACTTCACCGCCCGCGCGCAAGGTGAGCGCGCGGCCGCTGATATCGGCGAGCATCTGCGTCCACCAGGCGCTGCGCGAGCCGCCGCCAATCACCGTGATCGTATCCGGCACGAGCCCCGCCGCATGCAGCGCGTCAACGCCGTCGAGCAAGGCGAAGCCCACGCCTTCCAGCGTCGCGTTCGCGAGATCGGCGCGCGAGGTCTGCGGGGTCATGCCGTAGAACACGCCCTTCGCGTTGACGTTGTTGTGCGGCGTGCGCTCGCCGCTCAGGTACGGCAGGAACCACGGCCGGCGCGCGTCGCGCCCGGCGTTCGAGTTCGCCTCGGCGTCGGCGAGCAGCGCCGCAACGCTTTCGTAGCCCGTGAGTTGCGCCGTGAAGTCGAGGCAACTGGCCGCGTTGAGCATCACGGACATCAGATGCCACGTGTGCGGCAATGCATGGCAGAAGCTGTGCACCGCGGAGTCGGGATTGGCGAGAAAGCCATCCGAGACCGCGAAATACACCCCCGAGGTGCCAAGCGAAAGCATCGCGTCGCCGGGCCGTACGATGCCCACACCCACGGCACCTGCCGCATTGTCGCCGCCGCCCGCTACAACGGGAATTTCGCGCAGGCCGAATTGGCGCGCGAGTTCGGACCGCAGCGTGCCGGTCACCTGGTTGCCTTCGAACACTTCAGGCATTTGCGCGCGCGTGAGTCCGCACGCCGCCAGCAGCGTATCGCTATAGTCGCGCTTTGCAATGTCGAGCCACAGCGTGCCGGCCGCGTCGGAGGGATCCGTTGCGAAAACGCCCGTGAGCAGCCAGCGCAAATAGTCCTTCGGCAACAGCACGTGGGCGATGCGGGAAAAGATCTCCGGCTCGTGCTTGCGCACCCATAGCAGCTTCGGCGCCGTAAAGCCCGGCATCGCGAGATTGCCCGCGATGGCGTGCAACTCCGGCGCCGCGCGCTCCAGCTCGATACATTCGGTATCCGAACGACCGTCGTTCCACAGGATCGCGGGAAGCAGCACCTCGCCCTGCGCGTCGAGCAGCGTCGCGCCGTGCATCTGGCCGGTCAGGCCAAGCGCTTCAATGCGCGCCGGGTCGATGCCGCGCCCGCGCGCTTCATCGATGAGCGCGCGCAATGCGCTCTGCGTGGCGAGCCACCAGTCTTGCGGCGCCTGCTCGGACCAGCGCGGGTGCGGCCGGCTCACGGTGAGCGGCGCGCTCGCGCTGCCGAGTACGTCGCCCGCGCGATCGAGCAGCACGGCCTTCACGCCCGACGTGCCGAGGTCGATACCGATGAACATGTCTCCGTCCTTCTTTTTTGCGCCAGTTTGCCTTCAACGCCAACCGGCGCAATTGCGAATTTGACGGCGCGCTTTAATGATTTTTCGCGACCCTTTTTTTCGCGCGCCGCGACGGGACTAGCGCTGGCCGTAAATCGCCTGGTTCACGACGTTTTCGAGCCGCTCCTGCTGGCCGCTCGCGTGCTGCGGATTCATGCCGTGCGCGAGCGCGTCGGCGGCCAGCGACGAGAGCGAATAGCCGCCCCCGAGAATCTTGCGGCCGAACTCGCTGTCCCAGCCCGCGTAGCGCTGACTGCGGAACTGCTCGAGCCGGTCGTTTTCCACGAGCACCGCCGCGCGCTCCAGCGCAAGCGCGAGCACGTCGATCGCGCCCACGTGGCCATAGAACATGTCTTCGGGATCGACGCTCTGGCGCCGCACCTTCGCGTCGAAGTTCATGCCGCCCGTCGTGAAACCGCCGTGGCGCAGGATCTCGTAGAACGCGAGCGTGAGTTCTTCGACGCTATTGGGGAACTGGTCGGTATCCCAGCCGTTCTGCTGGTCGCCGCGATTCGCATCCACGCTGCCGAACACGCCCAGCGCGAACGCCGTTGCAATCTCGTGGTGAAACGAGTGGCCGGCGAGCGTCGCGTGATTCGCCTCGATGTTCACGCGGATCTCGTTCTGCAAGCCGTACTGCGTGAGGAAGCCGTGCACCGTGGCGACGTCGTAGTCGTACTGGTGCTTGGTCGGCTCCTGCGGCTTCGGCTCGATCAGCAGCGTGCCGGCAAAGCCGGTGCGGTGCTTGTGCTCGACCACCATTGAAAGGAAGCGCGCAAATTGTTCGCGCTCGCGCTTGAGGTCGGTATTGAGCAGCGTGTCGTAGCCCTCGCGGCCGCCCCACAGCACGTAGTTCTCGCCGCCGAGCTTGCGCGTCGCGTCGAGCGCATGGCAAACCTGCGTGGCCGCATAGGCGAACACCTCGGGGTTGGGGTTCGTGGCGGCGCCGCCGGCGTAGCGCGGATTCGAAAACAGGTTCGCGGTGCCCCAGAGCAGCTTCACGCCGCTCGCCTGCTGCCGCTCGCCCAGGTAGTCGACCATGCGACTGAAGTTTTCCGTGTAGTCTTTCAGGTCCTTGCCTTCCGGAGCCACATCGGTGTCGTGGAACGTGTAGTAAGGTGTGCCGAGCTTCGAGAAGAATTCGAACGCGGCATCGGCCTTCTGTCGCGCGCGCTCCATGGCGTCGCCGGGCTGCTGCCACGGCCGGTGAAACGCCCCCTGCCCGAAGATGTCGTTGCCGGGCCAGACGAACGAATGCCAGTAGCACACCGCGATGCGAAGATGCTCTTCGAGCGTCTTGCCGAGCACCTTCCTGGTACGGTCGTAGTGATGGTACGCAAGGGGGCTGTCCGACTGCGGGCCTTCGTATCGAATTGCGGGGATATGTTCGAAATACGACATGATGTCTCCAATGTTGTTGCAGCGCAGCGGCGCAGCGTGCATCCCTCTGTGTGACGCCATACTGCCCGCGACGCGCAAAGCGCGGCAATTGCGAAATTGCGTGAGACCCTTAATGTTTCCTGCCGACTCGCGCGGCAGGAGCGCCCGCGAGCCCGAATGTGGGCCTAAAATAACCGGACGCTTAAAACGACGCGCCAAGGGCGCGAGAGACATCGTAGCGCGGCGCTCATTTGCGCGCACCGCGCCCGAACTGGAGAGATGGCGGCTTTGCGCCGGCGCACCGCGCGCGAAACACCGCTGACACGACATGACCCGCGCCCCCGCTTCCCAGACACCCCACCGCATCGCGCTGCTGTTCAACGCGAACAAGGTGTATGACCGCGAAATCATTGCCGGCATCGGCGACTATCTACGCTCCACGCGTGTGGCGTGGGATCTCTTTCTCGAAGAGGATTTCCGCTGCCGCCTCGCGGGCATCGAGCGCTTCGACGGCGACGGGATCATCGCCGACTTCGACGACCCCGCCGTGGCCGACGCCTTGCGCGGCTGCCCGCTGCCAGTGGTGGCCGTGGGCTCGTCGTTCGAAGATGCTGCCCAGTACCCGGCCGAACTGCCATATATCGCGACCGACAACCGCAAGCTGGTCTCGCTGGCGTGGACGCATCTGATCGGCGCGGGGCTGCCGCATCTGGCGATGTACAGCCTGCCCGTGGCGCAGGAAAACCGCTGGGCGCAGGAGCGCGAGCTGGCATTCCAGGCGCTCGGCCGCGAAGAAGGCGTACCTGCACCGATCTACCGCGGCCAGGCCACCAGCGCGAGCGCCTGGAACCAGGCCATCGAGCAGCTGAGCGTCTGGCTGCACAGCCTGCCCAAACCCGTGGGCGTGATCGCCGTGACGGATGCCCGGGCGCGGCATTTGCTACAGGCTTGCCTGATCCATGGCATCGCGGTGCCCGAGCAGGTGGCGATCATCGGCATCGACAACGATCCGCTCACCCGCACGCTCACGCGCATCCCGCTTTCATCGGTGATCCAGGGGACCGAGGAAATGGGCAAGACCGCGGCACACCTGCTGCACCAGATGCTGCGCGGTGCACGTTTTCCGGGACAACGCATTCTGGTTCCGCCCGTCGGCATCAATGTGCTCGAATCGACCCGGCATGAGCCGCTCTCGAGCCCCCATGTCATGCGTGCGCGCCACTTCATCCGCCAATACGCCTGCCAGGGCATCAAGACCGAGCAGGTGGCCGACTACGTGGGCGTGTCGCGCTCGTCACTGGAAGAATATTTCCGCCGTGAACTCCAGTGCACGGTCCACCAGGAGATCCTGCGCCACAAGCTCGATGCCGCGAAGGCGATGCTCGCGAGCCGCGACGCCTCGAGCGCCGAAGTGGCAATCCGCTGCGGATTCACATCGCTGCAGTACATGTATGCCGTATTCCGGCGCGAACTGGGCTGCACGCCGCGCGAATATCAGGACAGCGTGGCGAACGCTTCCGCCGCGCGGCTGTCCACCCCATAAAGCCGGCTTCGGCCGCCCAGGGATCCAGCAACACTTTCCACTTCACCTCATGAACACTCTTGCTGCCCATCTGAGCTCAGAACCGTGGGGCACGCTGCCCGGCGGCGACGCCGTCCGGCTCTACACGCTGCGCAACGCGCAGGGAATGAAGGTGATGGTGAGCGATCTCGGCGCGACGCTCGTCTCGTGGCTCGCGCCCGATCGCGCTGGCCGCCTCGCGGACATCCTGCTCGGCCACGACACGCCCGCCGGATATCTCGCGGCCACCACCTACATGGGCGGCCTGATCGGGCGCTGGGCCAACCGTATAGCGGGTGCGCGCTTCACGCTCGACGGCATCGACTATGCACTCGATCGCAACGAGAACGGCAATCTGTTGCATGGCGGCGCCAACGGCTTTCACCGGCAGCTGTGGCAGGCGGACGAGGATCGGGGCTCGCTGGTGCTGCGGCTCGACTCGCCCGAAGGCGACGGCGGCTTTCCCGGCAACGTGAGCGTGCAGGTGCGCTATACGCTCGACGACGACGGCACGCTGACGATCGAATACGAGGGCGTGACCGACGCCCCCACCCCGCTCAATCTCACGAGCCACGGCTACTTCAACCTCTCCGGCGAGGCGAGCCCCGACATTCGCGGCCACGTGCTGACAATCGACGCCGACGCGTTCCTCGAGGTCGATCCCCAGTTGACTCCCTATCGCATTGCCGACGTGTCGGGCAGTGCATTCGATTTCCGCCACGGCGCGCCGCTCGGCGCGCGGCTCGACTGGCCGAACGCCCAGCTCGAGCGGGCGCGCGGCTTCGACCACTGCTACGTGCTGCGCGCGCCCGAGAGCACGGCAGGCACGCTGCACGCCGCGCCGGGCCGCTGGCCGGTGCGCCCCGTGGCGCGCGTCTACGAGCCGGGCAGCGGGCGCGAGCTTGCCGTCGCGACCGACCAGCGCGGCCTGCAGCTGTATACGGGGAATTATCTGGAGGGACAGCCGGGGCGCCGGGGCGCGCCGTGCGCGCGCTACGCGGGGCTGTGCCTGGAAGCGGGCGGCTTCCCGAACCAGATCAATATGGAAGCGCCCGCACGCGACGAGGTGGTGCTGCAGCCCGGTAAAACGTACCAGCAGGTCACGCAGTACCGGGTCAGCGTGCTCACCTGAAGCCGAATGCAGGCGTCACCGCCTGCGTTCCGGCAAACCCGTGCCTCAGGACACCTTGTCGTACTGATACACGCCGCGGCCCGTTTTGCGGCCGAGCTGGCCCGCCGCGACCTTCTCGCGCAGCAGCGGACAGGCACGATACTTCGAGTCGCCGAAGTCCTTCAGAAAAACATCCATCACCGAAAGACAGACGTCGAGGCCGATCAGGTCCGCCAGTGCAAGCGGGCCGATCGGGTGATTCGCGCCGAGCTTCATGCCCGCGTCGATTTCCTCGGCGCTCGCAATGCCGTCCGCGAGCACGAAAAACGCCTCGTTGATCATCGGCACCAGAATGCGGTTCACCACGAAGCCTGGCGCGTTCTTCACGGCGATCGGCGTCTTCTCGAGGCGCAGCGCCATCTCGCGCACCGCCTCGGCCACTTCCGGCCGCGTCTGCAGGCCGCGGATCACCTCGACGAGCGGCATCATCGGCACCGGGTTGAAGAAGTGCATGCCGATGAAGCGCGACGGATCGGCGAGCGTGGTCGCGAGCGCCGTGATCGAGATCGACGAGGTGTTCGATGCGACGATCGCGTCGGGGCGGGCCGCGGCCTCGATCTGCTTGAGGATGCGCGTCTTGAGCTCGACGTTCTCGGTCGCTGCCTCGATCACGAGATCGACGCTCGTGAGGCGCTGGTAGTCGGTGGTCGTTTCGATGCGCGCGAGCGCGGCGTCGCGCGCGCCGGCTTCGAGCTTGCCCTTCGAGACGAGCCGCTCGAGGCTGTGCGTGAGCGTCGCGACGCCCTTGGCGAGCGCCGCGTCGGTGACGTCGATCATCACCGCCTTGAGCCCCGCCACCGCTACCGCCTGCGCGATGCCGTTGCCCATCGTGCCCGCGCCCACGATCCCTACCGTTTCGATTGCCATGCCTGCTCCTCACTCCTGGTCTGCGACGCCGGCGTGTCGCCTATGGAAATATGCCGGTCATACGGCGCAACGCGTGGTGCACCGCACCAAAAGCCACAGTGTAACGGGTTGCGGGAGAGGACCGGGGTTCGCGTGACGGGGGGTATCTGCAGCGTCGTGCCTGCGCGGCGGGCAGAGGGGGCGCCGCTCAGCCGCCGCCAAGGCTGCCGTACTCGATCGCGCTGCGTGTATAGAAGAGGTCGACGCCGCCCTGCGCGAGCGTGGCGAGGAGCGCATCGATGGACGGATCGTCGGCGACGATCAGCACCACGGCGGGCTCGTCTGCGAGATCGAAGAAGTGGGCGGCATGCAGCTTTCCGTGGGCATCGAGGCCCTCGTAGCCTTCCAGCACGGTAACGCCGAAGACGCCTTGTGCACGCGCGGCGTCGATGATCCACGCGACAGCAGACTTATGGCCCTTCTTGTGTTTGCGGCTCGTG
>DATBXG010000722.1:0-2163 GCA_036514415.1 Paraburkholderia sp. | reverse complement strand
GGCGTTGTCCGACCGGCCGCCCCAGCGCGCGCCCGCCTCGACCTTCGGCGTGAGCCACTTGAGCGATTCCTCCGGCAGCTCGTCGAAAAAGCGCGAGCGCACGTTGTAACGCGTCTGGCCGTGCAGCAGCCGGCTCTGCGCGAACGAGATATAGAGCCGCTCCTTCGCGCGTGTGATGGCCACGTACATGAGGCGGCGCTCTTCTTCGAGGCCATCGGCTTCCATCGCGCTGTTCTCGTGCGGGAACAGCCCTTCTTCGAGGCCGGTGATGAAAACGGCCGTGAATTCGAGGCCCTTCGCCGCATGCACCGTCATCAGTTGCACGGCGTCCTGGCCAGCCTGCGCCTGGTTGTCGCCGGCTTCGAGCGAGGCGTGCGAGAGGAAGCCCGCGAGCGGCGTCATGAGATCGGGATTCTGCGCGGGGTCCGTGATCGCGGGCGCGTCGAGCACTTCGATCTCACCGTCCTGCGAGACGATTTCCGGCACCGCGCTCGCGCCCGGTCGCAGCGGAATCGAGCGCGCGGGCGTGTCGAGGCCGTAGCCCGCCTCGCTCACGAACGCCGTGGCCGCATTCACGAGTTCCTGCAAGTTCTCCAGACGGTCCTGACCTTCGCGCTCGGTCTGATAGAAGTCGGCCAGACCGCTCATGCGCACCGTGTATTCGACGGTTTCCGGCAGGCTCATCTGCGCCGTCTCGGCGCGCATCTTCGCGATCAGGTTCGCGAAGCCGCCAAGGCTCGTGCCCGCTTTGCCGGTGACGTACGGAATGGCCGCAGCCATCGAGCAGTTGTAGAGGCGCGCGGCGTCGGCGACCTGCTCGATCGAGCGTGCGCCGATGCCGCGCGCGGGGAAATTCACCACGCGCGCGAATGCGGTGTCGTCGTTCGGGTTGTCGATCAGTCGCAGATAGGCGAGCGCATGCTTCACTTCCTGGCGCTCGAAGAAGCGCAAGCCGCCATACACCTTGTACGGCACGCCCGCATTCACGAGCGTGTGCTCGATCGTGCGCGACTGCGCGTTGCTGCGATACAGGATCGCGATCTCGTTGCGCGCGAGCCCCTGGTTGATGAGCGCGCGAATCTCCTCGACGATCCAGCCCGCTTCCTGAGAGTCGGTCGCCGCCTCGTACACGCGCACCGGCTCGCCGTGGCCCGCATCCGTGCGCAGATTCTTGCCCAGACGCCGCGAGTTATGCGCGATCAGGTAGTTGGCCGCATCGAGAATGTGGCCGTGCGAGCGGTAGTTCTGCTCCAGCTTGATCATGTGCTTCACGCGGAACTCGTTCTCGAAGTCGCGCATGTTGCCCACGTTCGCACCCCGGAACGCATAGATCGACTGGTCGTCGTCGCCCACGGCGAAGATCGCGTTGCTGGGCCCCGCGAGCAGCTTGAGCCACGCGTACTGGAGCTTGTTGGTGTCCTGGAACTCGTCCACCAGGATGTCGCGAAAGCGCCCCTGATAGTGCGCTCGCAGCGGCGGGTTGTAGGCAAGCAGCTCGTAGCAGCGCAGCAGCAGCTCGGCGAAATCGACCACGCCTTCGCGCTGGCACTGCTGGTCGTAGGCTTCGTAGAGCTCGACGAACTTGCGGTTGAAGTCGTCGCTCACGTCCACGTCCTTGGGACGCAGGCCCTGCTCCTTCGCGTTGTTGATGAAGTACTGGAGGTTCTTCGGCGGATACTTCTCGTCGTCGATGTTCAGGCCCTTCATCAGACGCTTGATGGCCGAGAGCTGGTCGGCCGTGTCGAGGATCTGGAAGGTCTGCGGCAGGCCGGCGTCGCGGAAATGCGCGCGCAGCATGCGGTTACAGAGGCCGTGGAAGGTGCCGATCCACATGCCGCGCGTGTCGATGGGCAGGAGCGCCTGCAGGCGCCCCATCATTTCGCGCGCGGCCTTGTTCGTGAAGGTCACGGCGAGGATGGTGGACGGCGAGGCCATGCCCTGCTGGATCAGCCACGCAATGCGCGTGATGAGCACCCGCGTCTTGCCGCTGCCGGCCCCGGCCAGAATGAGCGCCGGCTCGTTGGGCAACGTGACGGCGGCGAGTTGTTCGGGGTTCAGGTTCGCGAGCAGTTCGGGCATGAGCGGAAAAGAAACGTGACCCAGGGAGGTGACCCAAGGGCGTGGCGCACTTCACAGGCGCGCCGTTGAATGGCAGACCGCCAT
>DATBXG010000721.1:0-4156 GCA_036514415.1 Paraburkholderia sp. | reverse complement strand
GCGCTTCGTCACGATAGATGCGGATCGGCGCGTCCGGGCCGCCCCGTCCCTGCACGAACGACTGCAGCGCGCCCATCCAGTCGATGTTCTCCACGAGCGGCGCGGCGTCCGGGTTGTGGCGCGCGAGCGCTCGCATGTCCTGCGCGATGGCATGCGCGCGATCGAACGCACGCGAATTGATCGCCGCGACCCAGTCCGGCACGCTCGCCTTGATGAGCGCTTCTGTCCCCATCGCACGCCACGTGGCGTCGTTGGGATGGTGCGCGAGGTATTGGTCGGCCATGCGCGCCGCGCTCTCGAACTGGCCGCTCGACAACAAGGCTTGCATGTCGCGCTGCTGCGCGCCCTGGAAATACACGAACGCGACGAGCGCGACGATCGCCGCCAGCACGCCGCCGCCCCAGCGCCCCACCCGGCGCATGTTGACCTTCCCGCTGCCGCCCAGCGCTTCGTTCAACTCGCAAAGGAAGGTTTCGAACCTGCCGCGCCGATGTCTTGCGTCCTGACCGGGTTCGGGGGCTTGCGGGGGGGCATCGGGATTGATCTCGTCATCCTGGGCGGGCGCGGGCGGCGTGCAGAAGATGTCGAGAAACGAGTGCGCCGTGCCCACGAAGGTCGTGCGGTCGGCATCATCGGCAAGCGTTGCCGCGTGGGGCTCGCGCGTCGCGGTCACGGTGGCATCGCTTCCACTCGCGTTTTCGAGGCTTATGCGGTAAACAAAGTGCTCGCCCCCGAAGGCGATCCGCTGGCCGTCTTCGAGCCGCACTGCGTGCTCGTCGAGACGCTTGCCGTCGACGAATGTGCCGTTGGTGCTGCCGAGGTCTTCGACATAGATGGCGTCGTCTTCGGCGTAGATATGCGCGTGACGCCGCGACAGGTAGTTCACCTGATGCGGATACGCCTCGCGATACTGCGCAAATGTCTCGTCGGTCTTGCTGACGAGAAACGGAAAGCTCGTGACGACGATCTGCTGCAGACCGAGATCGGCGCGCTCGGGCGTGAGCGTCGCCGCAACCGGGCGCACGGCGGCGCGCACCGCGCGCGGCACCAGATTGACGCGAAACGCCAGCGCACCGGCAAAGCTCAGTTCGTCGCCGTCGTTGAGAACGTGCGGTTTTTGCGTGACTTCCACGCCATTCACCGCGGTGCCGTTCTTGCTGCCCAGATCGGCGACGTAGGCGGAAGCGCCCTCGCGGAAGATGCGCGCATGGCGGCGCGAGACGTCGACGACCAGCTCGGGCTGCGCCGAAGCAAAAGGCGGCTGCGTCCGCCCCACCGCGAACAGATCCTTGTCGATGCGGATCTCGCCCAGCTCGGCATGCGATATCGGCCGAAGCACGATATCGAACGTCCGGTCGAGCGAAGTCTGCCTCTCGGCAATCGAAGCGGCGTCAGGCACCATGATTGCGCCAGCCATCAGCATGTGTGCGCCAGGCCGCGCGCGGCGCAAGCGCCGCGTGCGCACTGACTCTCCGTGGGAAGCCGCGCGCCTTGCACATGGCGATCGGGGTGTGAGAAAAGTGTAGGCGACTGTTGGCTGGAGTCAAACAACTGACGTGACCCGCAGCGGCAAGCGCGCTCACCTGACGGGCGCTGCAGCCGCAGCGGAACTGGATGCCACGTTGGTGACATCGACGTCGGTCCAGCCGCCGCCGATCGCCTTGTACAGCGTCACAGTGTCGGTCAGGATCTGCTCATGGTTGGCCAGCAGCGACAGTTCCGCGGATGCGAGCGAACGTTCGGACTCCAATACTTCGAGCTGCGACACGAGCCCTTCCTTCAACTGCGCCTCGACCTGCGCCGCAACGGTGCGCAGGCTCTCGTTTTGCTGCAGCAGCTCGATGCGCTGCTTTTTGTGCGCGTCCAGGTTCACGAGCGCATTCTCGACTTCCTCGAAGGCCGTGAACACCACCTGCCGGTACTGCTCCTCGACGACCTTGCTCTGCGCTTCGGTCGTCTTGATGTGGGCGTGCACGCCGGGATCGAACATCGGGAAGTTGATGCTCGGCATGAAGCTCAGCGTGAACACCTTGAAGAGATCGGAGAGCGAGAACGCGGCCGTCCCGGCGCGGCCCGTGAGACTGAGCGTCGGCAACTGGGCGAGCCGAGCGGAACCGACTTCATCATACGATTCGAGAATACGAAATTGCGCGGCCACCACATCGGGGCGGCGGCCGAGCAGTTGCGCGGGCAGACCCATGGGCACGTCGGGGAACTTCACGCGTTGGCGCAACTGGCCCGCCGGCATTTTGAACTCGCCCGCGGGCACGCCGACCAGCGTGGCGAGCGCGTTTTCCTCGGTGTCGCGCTGGCGGCGCAGTTCGAGCAGTTCGGTCGTCACGTTATTGACTTCGGCGGCCTGGCGCAGGACCTCGGTTTTGGGCGCCACACCGTTTGCGTACATCTGCTGGTAGATGGTGAGGATCCGCTTGTTGCGCTCGAGCGTGTGTTGCTCCTCGCTTATCTGATCGTCGAACTGGAGGATCTGAAAATACGTGCTCGCCACATTCGCGACGAGCACCAGATAACCTGCGCGCCAATCGGCTTCGCTCGCGTGATACTCGGCCTTTTGGGCCTGCACGCTTTTTTCGACCTTGCCCCAGATATCGATGTCCCAGTTCAATTGCGTCGCGACGTTATAGGTCTTTGAGAGCGTTTGCCCCGTGCTCTTCTCATAGTCGATACCGGCGCCCGCGTCGATCGTGGGAAGTGCACCGGCCTGCACTTCCCCGATCTGCGCGCCGGCCACGCCAATGCGCGCGGCCAGAACCCGGATATCGACGTTCCCCGAAATCGCCTTGTCGATGAGTGTATTCAGGTAGGGATCGTCGAACTCCTTCCACCACTGCGGATTCACCGTATCGGCCGCCGAGAAAGCGCGGCTCGTATGTGCCCAGGTCTCCTTGGCGGGCATATCGGGGCGATGGTACGCAGGTGTACTCAGATCCGTGCAGCCGCACAGCGCCGCGACACACAACCCCGCCGAGCCCGCCAGCTGAGCCAGGCGGGCTTGCCAACGCAGCGTGCCGCAGGGGACGTGTGCGGCGGACGGCGAGAGCGGTGTGTTCACGATCGACTCCTGAAGCAAAAGGCGACGAAAAGCGCGAGAAAAAACGGTGGCAACGGATGCTGCGGAAGGAGCCGACGTGGAGGCGCGAAAGCCTCCGCGGCTTGCAACGCGATCAGAAGTTGATCACGTTGTGCGCCTTCTGCACCGGGTTGACCGACGAATGGATGTTGTTGACGAACGCGACGTCGTTGCCCGTGTTGCTCAAGATGGTGTTGGTCTGACCGATCAGCTGCTCGGCGGTGAAGTTGGTGGTGTCGACCTTCACGCTCGGGGCTGGGTAGTAGAAGGGCATTCCGAGGCTCATGCCGCCGCGTACGGCGCCCATTTCGCTGCGGTCGAGTTCTTGGGTGACGCTCAGGTCTGCAATCATCAGCTTGCTCATGGCAGTTCTCCAGAATGGTGATGCAAGGGTGTTGGGATGTGAGCTGCAGGGTTGCGGGCTCGGCTGCTACAAGGCACGAGGCGTGCCAGCTGCGTACGCGAGTGCCGGCGACGCCGCGCATCGCCCGCTGCATAAGGGCGTTTCAGGAGTTCTCAGGAGACTCGCGCGAGCTGAACGGCGCTGGGAGGAAAACGATCTGATGGGTGTTGGCGAACGCTGCGCGCGGTTTATGTTGGCAAAATTCGAACACCGCGGATGGGGGTTGTGGTGTCGTGGCTTTTGCTGCTTTGGCTTTTGCTGCTTTGGCCTTTCCTTGATTTCGCGTCGGTATGCATGCGTTGCCCCTGTGCGGGGCGGCACCTACTTTCTTTGCCGCGGCAAAGAAAGTAGGTGTGTAGTGGTCAAGCCTCTTTGGACACCCACAAAGGGGCTTTCAATAAATCGGTCTTTCGTATCGCACGGGCGGCAGATTGTTTGCCGCCGAATGAATGCGCCGGTAGTTGTAGAAGTCAGCGATGTAGCCCGTGATATCACGTTGGGCCTGTTCGTGACTAGCATAATCCTGCTCGCCAATCCATTCGCTCTTCAGGCTCCTGAAGAAGCGCTCGACCACCGCGTTGTCCCAACAGCTTCCCTTTCTGCTCATGCTCTGAACGATCCCGTTTGCCTTGAGTTCGCTCACAAAGCGCTCGCTGGTGTACTGG
>DATBXG010000720.1:0-2927 GCA_036514415.1 Paraburkholderia sp. | reverse complement strand
ATAGCGGTCGGAGAGCGAGCCCGAGAGCGGCGCGGCGCCGATGATGACGAGCGGCCAGGGCGTCATCAGCAGACCTGTGTCGACCTGCGAGAAGCTAAAGGTTTCCTGCAGCATGAAGGGCAGCGCGACGAACGCGAGCATCTGTGCGCAGAACGAGCACACCGAGGTGCTGATCGACAGCGCGAACACGGGATTGGCGAGCAGATCGACGGGCAGAAGCGGCGCGGGCTGGGTGAGCTGCCGCCGCACGAAGAACCATCCGATCACGATCGCGACTACGAATTCGAGCGTGACGAGGCGCTTGCTCTCGCCATGGCCGAGGCCGTCGACGGCGTAGATCAGGAGGCCGAACACGATGGCGTTGAGCACGGCGCTCAGGAAGTCGTAGGGCGCGGGATGCCGCTCGTTCACGGGCAGCGCGCGCAGGCCCAGCGCGAACGCGGCGATGCCGATCGGCACGTTGATCGCGAAGAGCCACGGCCACGACGCGATGGCGAGCACGCCCGAGGCGAGCGTCGGCCCGACCGCGGAGGCGATCGCCACGACCATCGCGTTGATCGCGACGCCGCGTCCGAGCTGCGTGCGCGGATAGATCATGCGCACGAGCGCGGTGTTCACGCTCATGATTCCCGCGCCGCCGAAACCCTGCACCATGCGTGCGAGCGCGAGCTGGGGCAGCGTGGTCGCGAGCGCGCAGCCCAGCGACGCGACGGTGAAGAGCGCCATGCCGGCGAGGTAGACGCGCCGGTAGCCGATGCGGTCGCCGAGCGAGGCGAGCGGCAAGAGCGAGATGGTCACCGAAAGCTGATACGCGTTGACGATCCAGATCGAGCTTGCCGCGCTCGCGCGGAGGTGCCGCGCGATGGTCGGCAGCGCGACGTTGGCGATCGCGCCGTCGAGCACGGCAAGCGTGATGCCGAGCGCGACCACGAGGATCGCGTAGTAACGCTGTGGGAAGGGCAGGCCGGTTTCGGCGTCGGCGGTGGAATCGGCGGAGCGTTCGGAAAGCGTGGGCATCGACTGGAGAGGCGGCGCGCCCGCGCCTGGATCGTCGCGGGGCGCGCTGCCGGCTGGCTGTTGTTTTCTGGCGTTATTTCGCGCTTGTTGCGCGGCTTATTTCACTTCGTAGAGCCCGACGTAGGTGGTCGAGTCCACTTCGTTCAGATGCGTCATGAAGCGCGCCACGGCGTTCGTCGTTTCCGGCGTGATGGGCAGTTGCGCAGCCTTGAGCGCGTGCACGCGGAAGATATAGCGATGGGGCTTGTCGCCGCGCGGAGGCGCCGCGCCGCCGAAGCCCACGGTGCCGTAGTCGTTGTGCACCTGCACCGCGCCCTGCGGCAGCAGGCTGCCGTCGGCCTTGCCGGCGTTGCGCGCGAGCGAGCGCACGTCAGGCGGAATGTTGACCACGACCCAATGCCAGAAGCCGCTGCCCGTGGGCGCGTCCGGGTCGTAGACGGTGAGCGCGAAGCTTTGCGTGTCGGCGGGCGGCTCGTCCCATTGCAGCGCAGGCGAGACGTTGTCGCCGTCGACACCGAAGGCCCGGTCGTCGAACTCCTGTGCCTTCGGCATGAAACCGTTGCTGGGAAAGTCATCGGACCAAAGTCGGAAATCAGCCATCGGTTGCCTCCTTCGTTTTGGAACTTCTTGTGACTGTCTGGGACTTCGCGGGGCGGTTGCGCCGGCATGCATGACATCGCATACGACATGCGCGTTTGATGGGTGAATCTACGAGCGCAGCCGGCCGATCGAGTTTATCACTGCGGGGCTTGCGGGCATTGGCTGGATTGCAGCGCCCCACGCGGTGCAAACCGTGCGGGCGCGCATCACGAGCGCGCCTCGAACCACGCGGACGGCTCGTCTTCGAGCCACGCGGCGAGCCGCTCGACGACTGCCTGCGGATCATGCTGCGCGCCACGCAACGCGCATTCCCAGATCACCGCCACGCGCCAGCCCTGCGCCGCGAGCGCGGCGAGCGCTTTGGCGTCGTTGAGGCGGTTGCGCGCGATCTTCTCGCGCCAGAACTCGGGGCGGGTTTGCGGCCACTTGAAGAGCGCGCAGTTGTGGCCGTGCCAGAAGCAGCCGTGCACGAACACGACGGCGCGCCAGCGCGGCAACACGATATCGGGGCGGCCGGGCAGTTCGCGCACGTTCAGGCGAAAGCGAAAGCCGCGCCGATGCAGCAGACTGCGGACCAGGACTTCGGGCTTCGTGTTGCGCCCGCGTATGCCGGACATCATCCGGCTGCGGGTCGCGGTATCGACGACGTCCACCATCGTCTGTCGCCTCGCTTCGGTTGGCTGCGGCGCGCGCCGGTCAGCGGCCTCCCGCCGTGGCCATCGACGGCGCGGCGGGTGCCGTTTTGCGCCTCGCTTTGCGCACCGCGTTGGGCACGACCACGCGTTCATTTGCGCGCGCAACGGCGGCGACGGTTGCTTGCGCCGCGTCGGCTACGGCGGGCGCCGCCTCGCGCCGCGCGCCCAGCAGGACATCGAGATGCGGCATCATCGTGCGCGCGACTTCGCGCATCACCGGCATTACCACGCTGTTGCCGAACTGACGGTACGCCTGAGTGTCGCTCACCGGAATGCGGAAGGTGTCGGGCAGGCCCATGAGCCGCGCGCACTCGCGCGGCGTGAGGCGGCGCGGGCGCAATCCTTCACCCTGGTACACAAGGATTTCCGAGCCGTCCTTGTGATAGCGCGCCGACAGCGTGCGCGTGACGCTGTCGGGAAACGCGAGCCCGTAGCCGAAGCCGTTGCCGGCCGCGCGGTGTTTCTCGGCGTATTGCTGGAGGTAGGCCCAGAGGCCCGGCGTGAGCGTGTACTTCGGCTGCACGCGGCGCTCGCCGTGATCGAAGAAACGCTCGCCGTCCCAAGGGAGGAGCGGCTCGCGGCCGTCGGTGCGGTGCAGGATCGAGGCAAGCCGCG
>DATBXG010000719.1:0-9400 GCA_036514415.1 Paraburkholderia sp. | reverse complement strand
GGGCGATTCGCGAAGTCGTAGGAGAACGGAATCTGCACCAGATTGCCGAGCGCCGCGAGGGAGGTTCTCGCACGCCCGACTTCGCCCGTTCTGGCCTTGCGGTAAAGCGCAGCGGCAACACCCAGCGCAGCCGCGAAGCCGCACATGACGTCAATCGTTCCGACATGAGCATGTTCCTCCGGCGTCTGCATGCTGCCACCGAATCGCACCATGATTCCCGTACACGCCTGGATCAGATCGTCGTAGCCGAGATAGTCGGTCCGCGGCCCGCGCCGAGGACCGCCGAAGCAGTCGAGCTGGCAAAAGATCACGCCCGGATTGATGGAACGGAGGCTTGCCTCGTCGAGTCCCAGCGGTGCAAGCTGACGATCCGGCGCATTCATCACGATCACGTCGACGGACCGTGCGAGTCGATTGAACACCTCGCGGCCATCCGGATGATTCAGATCGACGAGCACGCTCTGCTTTCCACGGGCCGAAGACATCCCGAAGACCACGGTATTCCACGGATCGTAATTCGGCGCGACGGGGTCGAGCTTGATGACATCGGCACCGAACCGGCCTAGAAACGACGTCGAATGCGGCCCGGCAATCACGTTTGTCAGGTCGAGCACACGCACCCCGTCAAGCCACCCCTGCGTGCGCGTTTCCGACAGGGCCGGCACTTCGGTGCTCTCCTGCTCATCCAGAATGGCCACCGCGTCCCGGAAGGTCACCGGACGGCGGGACACCGGCGAGAGCATGGATACGGCACAGTCTTCGAGCCACGCGACGGGTCCGGGCTGCTTCATCACGCCGTATTCGAAGTCGTCGACATTCACGACCAGACCTGCCGCATTGGCATGCTCGTCATGCATCCACTCCTGCGTGGTTCGGTGTGCCGCCCCCGGGAATCCTCCTTCGCCGAAAATCCTTTCCCACTCGGCTGCGGTTTTCGTGCGAAAGACTTCCTTCATGCGCGCGGCGATGCGCTTTGCCCAATGTTCGGGCAATGGATAGACCCCTAGCGACGCGTCCCCCTCCCATTCGGAAATCGGCACATACGGATCGTCGGCGCGCGGCAAGCCAGCCGCCAGCATTTCTTCATACAGCCCCATCGCCTGCAGGCAGCGCCGCGCGTGCGAGCGATGCGACGGGCACACCGCATAGAACTTGCGGCCGTCGGCACACTCGTAGGTCCGGTAGAACGGATCGAGATATTCCTGCAAATCTTCGTACGACAGATCCATCGGGAGATGGTTGGAACGCCGCCGCTCGATTTCCTTTTCACGCAACGTCTTGTATCGCTCGGGGTAGTTCTCGATATGGATCGAGTTGTAGGAGAGCCCCTCCATTACTGCCGACGCTAGCGGGACTTCGATTTCGTCCCCCATGCCGGTGCGCTGACGCGCCTGCAATGCGAGCGCCACGGCCGAGACGGCCAGCATGGTGCCGTAGGCGGATGCAAGCGGCAAAGGCGAAAAGCTTGGGTTGATTCCCATCAGTACGCGGTTCTGCCCCATGTCCGTAAATACGCCCGAGGCGGACGCGATGATCGGCTCGAAGGCACGCCATTCGCGACGCAACTGGTCGTTGCTGGCAAAACCCGGTATCGAAAGCGTGATCAGTTGCGGGCGCTCTTCGCGCAACTTCGCGAAGTCGAGGCCCAGGCGTGCCATCACGCCCGGCCGGAAGTTCTCAATGACGATGTCCGCGCGCCGGATGAGATCTTTGGCTTCTTCCAGGTCTTTCCCGTTCTTCAGGTCGAGCCGCAAGCAATATTTGTTACGGTTCAGTACCGCATTCGCAGGGCTATCCCAAAGCGGCCCCGCGGGTGGGTCAACGTGAATGACGGTCGCGCCAAGATCCGCAAGGATCATCGCGACGGCGGGCCCCGCAATGTACTGGCCAAAATCGATGACTTTCACGCCGCTGAACGGCAATTGTCTGCTCTTTCCCATAGTCTGCCGAGTCGCCTCCGGACAGGCCGCATTGCGCGACCGTCGATCATCATGTTGTGGGTAACCGCGTCACCGCCAGCCGTCCGCGCAGCGTTGCGCGCTGGATGTCGGTCAAACTTGATGGAGGCAACTTTCGGCCAGAAGCCTGGGTGGGTAAAGCAATAAAAAAAGCGATGAAGGGTCTGTTTTTTTTATGGCTCAGGCAGATGAGGCGGGGGGAGTGGGAGGCCCCGTCCCGGTGAACCGGCTCGCATGCGCGACCCGGCCGCGGGCTCAGTAACGCGCGTGCGCTTCTTGAGCCTGTGCACTCAACCATGCGACGAACGCAGCCGCATGAGGGTTAACGATGCTGTGCGGGGAGTAGACGAGATAGAACGCCTCATTGGTAGGGAGGCGAGGTTTGAGCGGAGCGATCAGCTGTCCGGAGACCAGCATGTGTTCTACGAGGGACGACCGGGCGAGGGCGACGCCCTGCCCAAGTTCAGCTGCCTTCAGTGCGGAAATCAGGGTATCGAATTGCATCCCCCTCGACGAATCGACCTTCGGGGCGCCAGCCTTCTTGAGCCAGTATCCCCAACCCTCCTCGTAGCCCAGTACGTGGAGAAGTTCGTGATGCGCGAGATCTTTTGGCGACGCGAGAGGGGCTTTCGGGGACGGCAATCCGGGAGCGCAGACGGGCAGCAGCGTGTCCCAGGTCATTCGCTCGGCACGCAGGCCGGTCCATTTCCCATGTCCGTACCGGATCTCCAGATCGGCTTCGACGTCGGTGACGCTGCTATCTCCTCCCCAGATATTGCTCGTGATCCGCAGATTGACGTCCGGATGCTGCTTGCGGAAATCCGGCAGACGCCATGAGAGCCAGTGCGTGAAAAACACGAGGCTCACGCGCACGGTCAGCACTTTCAGGTGTCCCTGCCCGAAAATTTCGTCGGTGGCCGCAGCAAGGCGCTCGATTGCTTCATGGACGACAGGCAGATACGCGAGGCCTGCCTCGGTCAACTCAAGGCCACGCGGCAGGCGCTTGAACAGGGCCGTGCCAAGCTGGGATTCGAGTCCTTTCACCTGCTGGCTCACAGCGGCCTGGGTTAGATTCAACTCGGTTGCGGCATGCGTGAAACTCAGGTGTCGGGCTGACGATTCGAACGCACGCAGCCAATTGAGCGGTGGAAGTCGTTTCATCTTGCGTATCGTCGGTGCGGGTCTGGGAAAGCCGGAATGCGGACATTCTATTGCGCCGCTACCCGGCTGTGCCGGCGACTACGCGGAAATGCCGCTATCGCACGACCATCGAAGGCGACACGCCGTTTTGACTGGCGCGGCGGGGCACAACCTCAGCCGACATCGACCACGATCTTGCTCGCCGCGCTGCCATCGGCCACCGCCTCGTAGGCGCGTTCGGTTTCGGCCAGCGCGAACCGGCGCGGATCCACGCGCGGCGTGAGTTCGCCGGCCTCGGCAAGCCGCGTTGCCTCGCCCAGCATCTCGCCGTGATGCGCGCGATTGTGGCCGCCGAGCAGCGGATAGAGCGTAAACACGCCCGAATAGGTCGCCTCGCGAAACGACAACGGCGCGAGCGCATGCGTGCCCCACCCGAGCGCGCTCACCACGTGCCCGAAATGCTTGACCGCGGCAAACGAGGCGTCGAGCGTCTTGCCGCCCACGGTATCGACCACGAGATCGAAGCCCGCGCCCGCCGTGTGCGCCTGCACGTACTGCTCGACGCTCTGCGCGCCGTAGTCGACAGGCGTCGCGCCCAGTCGCGCGATCACGTCTGCATTGCGCGCGCTCGCCGTCGCGAAGACCGTCGCGCCGAGCGCACGCGCGATCTGCACCGCCACATGGCCCACGCCTCCCGCGCCGCCCTGGACGAGCACGCTTTGTTCCGCCCGAAGATGCGCGCGATCGACGATGCCCGACCACGCGGTGATGAACGCGAGCGGCAGCGCGGCCGCCTCGCGCATGGAGAGATTCGCGGGCTTGCGCGCGAGCAGATCGGCATCGACAGCGGCATATTCCGCGAGTGTGCCCTGAATGCCGCCCACGCCGCCCGTCATGCCATACACCTCGTCGCCGGGCGCGAAGCGCGTGACGCCTGCGCCCACCGCTTCCACCACGCCCGCCATGTCGATGCCCAGCACGAGCGGCAGCGGATGCTTCGCGTGCTCAGCCTTGCCCGCGCGAATCTTCACGTCGAGCGGATTGAGGCCAGCCGCATGAATGCGCACGAGGACCTGGCCCGCGAGCGCTTGCGGGCGATCGAGCGTGGCGAGTTCGAGCGGACCATCGTACTGGCTGAGGACGAGCGCTTTCATTTTCGGTGTATGTCCGTTGTTCATTGAGAAGGATTACTGAGCAAAGTGCGCTCAGCCTTTGTCGTTCAGTTGCGAGGCGGCGTCGCGCAACGCCGTGCGCAGGCCTTCCTCCACCACCGGGTGGTAGAACGGCATCGCCAGCATGTCGTCCACGCTCAGACCCATCTGCACGCTCCACGCGAGGAGGTGCCCGATATGTTCCGCCGCGGGCCCGAGCCATTCGGCACCCACGAAGCGCCGCGTCGCGCGATCCACGTAGACGTGGCCCAAGCCGTGATTCCTGAGCATCACGCGGCTGCGGCCCTGGTCCTCGAAGTTCACTGCGCCCGTAACGAAGCTGCCTTCCGCCAGTTCCCGGTGATGCTTGCCTACCATGGCGATCTGCGGATCGGAAAACACGATTTCCAGTGGCGCACGGCGCGCAACGGGCTCGACCACCGGAAAACGCGCCGCATTGCGGCCCGCCGCGCGCCCCTCGTCGGCGGCTTCGTGCAGCAGGGGGAGCACGTCGTTCGCGTCGCCTGCCACGAACACCGGCGCGGTGCGCGCTTGCAGCGTTGCCGGGTCGAAACGCGGCACGCCGTGCGCGTCGAGTTCGAGCGAGGTGTTCGCAAGGCCGAGCGTCGCCACGTTGGGGCGCCGGCCGGCCGCCGCCAGAACGTAATCGAACGTTTCTTCGGAGTGCGTACCATCGGCACGTGCATAGCGCAGCGTCACAGCCGTGCCGGTGCGGATGGCCGATACGATGCGCCCCTGCGTTTCGAAATGCAGTTCGGCGCCAAACAGGCGATGTGCTTCGTCGATCAGACGCGGGTCCGTGAGCGGCCCCACGCTGCCGTGCGAGCCGCCGTACAGCGTCACGCGCACGCCGAGGCGCGCGAGCGCCTGGCCGAGTTCGAGGCCGATCACGCCCGCACCGACCACGGCTACGCTGCGCGGCAGGTCCTGCCACGCGAACACGTCGTCGTTGATGATGAGCCGGTCGCCGAGTCCGGCGAGCGAATCGGGAATCACGGGGGTCGATCCCGTTGCGATCACGACGCTTTTCGCGCGCAGCAGCGTGTGCTCGCCGACCTGGAGCAGGCCGTCGTCGATGAAGCGGGCATGCCCGACGAGGCGGTCCGCTTCGGGCAGGGCGAGCACGCCATCCACGACGAAACCGACGAAGCGGTCCCGTTCGCTGCGCACGCGGGCCATCACGGCCTTGCCGTCGATTTCCATGCCGGCCGCTTGCACGCCGAAACGCGGCGCCATGGTCACGGCATGCGCCGCTTCGGCTGCCGCGATCAGCAGCTTCGAGGGCATGCAGCCCACCCGCGCACACGTCGTGCCGTAAGCGCCGCCTTCAATGATGATTGCGCTGGCACCTTCCGCCCTGGCGGCGCGGTAGGCGGAAAGTCCGGCTGTGCCGGCGCCGATGATGGCGACATCCGTTCGAAGGGTTTGCATGGCGTGTCCTCGATGGGTTCCTGCTTTCGTTTCCATGACCCAGTCTAGGCGGTCCACGCGGGACGAGGAATGCCGGCGCCACTCAAGTTCATGCCCGATCGTCTCACGCACCCGCGGCGTCCGATGTGCCTCAAACGGGCAGCTTTTCCGCAAGCCAGTCGATGAGTACGCGCACCTTGGGCGGCAGAAAGCGATTGGGCGGATAGAGCATCCACACCGGGCCGCTATAGGCGCGCGGCTCGAGCGACCACTCGGGCAGCACGCGCACGAGCAGGCCATCGCGCAGCGCGTCCGCCGCGGCGAACTCGGGCAGGCTCGCAATGCCCCAGTCCGCGAGCGCCGCATCGCGCCGCGCCCCCACGTCGTTGGCGATATAGCGGCCCTTCACCTCGACGGTTTGCGTTTGTGCGCCGCGCCGGAAGGCCCAGCGGTTGTCGTCGGGCGTTTCGCCCAGATAGAGGCAGTCGTGCCGGGCGAGATCCTTCGGGTGCTTCGGCGTGCCGCGCACGCGCAAATAGGCCGGCGAGGCGCACGGCATCCACCGCAGCGTGCCGAGCGGCCGCGCCGCGAGTCCAGGCGGCGGCGCGGGTGTGGGCCGAACCACGATATCGACGTTGTCGCGCACCGGATCGACGTCGCGGTCGGTGAAGATCAGTTGCACCGCGACTTCCTCATAGGCGCGCAGGAAGCCCGAAATCAGCGGATGAATCACGCTCTGCGCGAACGAAATGGGCGCGCTGATGCTCACCCGGCCATGCGGGCGACCGGTGAGGCGGCTGGCCGCTTCAGCGGCGCTCGCAGCGGCCTGGACCATGTCGGCGCAGTGGCGATAGACCTCGGCGCCCGATTCCGTGAGCCGCAGGCTGCGCGTGGAGCGTTCGAGCAAGCGCGTGCCGAGCGCGCGTTCGAGGCGCTGCATCTGGCGGCTCACGGTGGAAGGCGTGCTGCCGAGCTGGCGCGCCGCGACCGAGAAATTGCCCGCATCGACCACGCGGGCGAAGGTGGCGAGATCGGGCAGCAGGGGCAGGAGGTCGGTGGGGTTCATGGTGGCGCGGGGAAATTATCTGTGCATTCAAAGCATAAATGATGTTCCGGTGAAGCGGATTATCGCGAGAGAAGCATTATTGGACAATGTGTCCGTTCCCGCCCCATCGAAAGTGGTTTCCCCATGAATGCCCTGACCCGTTCGCCCCGCACCGTCGATTTGCTGCTCGTTGCCGTCGCACTCATCTGGGGCACGAGCTATGGCGTGGTGAAGGGCGCGCTGCTCGTGTACCCGGTGCTGGGTCTGCTGGCGCTGCGCTTTGGCATCACGTTCGTGCTGCTTTCGCCCGCGCTGCGCGGGCTCGGTCATGTGAAGTGGCGCGACCGGTTCGGCGCGCTCGGCGCGGGCCTGCTGCTGCTCGGCATCTTTCTGGCCGAGACGTTTGGCGTGTCGCTCACGAACGCGTCGAACGCCGCGTTTCTCATCAGCCTGTGCGTGGTTCTCACGCCGCTCGTGGAATGGGTCTGGCTCAAGCGAGCGCCGCGGCCGGTGGAGTGGACCGCCGCTGGTGTGTCGCTGCTCGGCGCGTTCCTCCTCACGGGCGGTCACGTTGCAGCGAGCCCCGGCGATCTGCTCGTCGTACTGGCCGCACTGCTGCGCTCGGTGACGACCTGCGCCGTCAAGCGCGTGATGAAGGCGGGCGCCGTGCCGCCGCTCACGATCACTGCGGTGCAGTCCGCCGTGGTGTCGATCGGCTGCGCCGCGCTTGCGCTGACCTTCGCACGCGAACAGTGGCAGCCGCTGCCGCACTGGCACGGGCACGGCGTGTTCTGGGGCAGCGTGATCTATCTCGTTGCGGGCTGCACGCTGTTCGCGTTCTTCGTGCAGAACTACGCCGTGAGCCGCAGCAGTCCCACGCGCGTGGCGCTGCTCATGGGCAGCGAGCCCGTGTTCGGCGCACTCTTTGCGTGTGTATGGCTTGGCGAGCGGCTTTCCCTGCCCGCGTGGCTGGGCGGGCTGCTGATCGTTGCGGCATCGCTTTTCGCGCTCAAGCGGGAGCCGCAGGTTGCATTGCAGGAGACGGTGAAAGCGGCGTCATAAGCCTCGCGCGGCCACATCCGCAAAGCTGATATGCAATTGCGAATTTACTGGTAGGGGATCGCGACCCGGGCTGTTCCAATGGGCAACTGGACCCGTTCGACGCCGCAGCGACTGCTGTCTCGCCCAAGCGGCGCCAAAGTGGCGCCGGGCACTGTTCAGGCGAACGAACGGGGGACGCAACTGGCCTGCCCTGGAATGCCATGTCGACACCCGAATCTCCTCAAGCCGCATCCGCCCAGGATGCGCCTTTGCCGCGCCTTCCCGACCCCGCGCGCGTAAAGCGCATCGCCGACGACGCGCAGGCGCTGGCCGCCGCGCGCGCGCTCGCCGCCGCGATCGCGCCGGGCGCATCGCGGCGCGACCGCGAGCGAGCGCTACCGTGGGACGAACTGGATCTGTGGTCCGAAAGCGGACTCGGCGCGATCACCGTGCCGCGCGAATATGGCGGCGCGGACGTCTCCCATGCGACGCTCGCCGAAGTCTTCGCGATCCTGTGCGCCGCGGATCCCGCCTTCGGCCAGATTCCGCAAAATCATTTCGGTCTGCTGGGCGTGCTGCGCGAAACCGGCAGCACCGGGCAAAAGGCGCGCTTCTACGGCGAAGTGCTGGCGGGCCGCCGGCTCGGCAACGCCGGACCGGAGCGCCGCTCGGCGGCTGCGGCCACCATCCTTCAAGGCACGACGCGGCTGGCTGGGACGCCAGACGGCCTGCGGCTCACCGGCCAGCGCTTCTACTCGACGGGCGCGCTCTTCGCGCACCGCGTGCCGGCCCGCGCCACCGACGACGCCGGGCGCGCGGTTCAGGTCTGGGTGCCGCGCGACGCGCCAGGCCTCTCGGTCATCGACAACTGGAGTTCGTTTGGACAACGAACGACGGCGAGCGGAACGGTGGTCTTCGACAACGTGCCGGTCGATCCCGGCGACGTGCTGCCGATCTGGCAACTGGCGGATCGCCCCGGTCTCACGGGCCCGACTTCGCAACTGATCCAGGCAGCCATCGATCTCGGCATTGGCGAGGCGGCGGTGGCCGAAGCCATGGCTTTCGTGCGCGGGCATGCGCGGCCCTGGATCGACTCGGGCGTGGCGCGCGCGGCCGACGACCCCTACATCATTGCCGATGTCGGCCGCCTGCAGATCGATCTGCATGCCGCGCAGGAAGTGCTGCGCGACGCGGGCCATGCGCTCGATGCCATCGCGGCGCATGCCGTCGACGCGCAGGCGAGCGCGCGCGCCTCGGTCGCGGTGGCCGAAGCGAAGGTGCTGAGCACGCGCCTCGCGCTCGAAGCGAGCGAAAAGCTCTTCGAGCTGGCCGGCTCCGCCGCCACGCGCGCCGCGCACAATCTCGACCGCCACTGGCGCAATGCGCGCACACACACGCTGCACGATCCGCTGCGCTGGAAGCTGCATCTGCTTGGCAACTATCACCTGAATCACGTGCTGCCCGCGCGCCACGCCTGGAACTGAGCACCATGAGCACCGAACTCTCTTTCACTGAATCCGAAGCGGCGGTTGCACAACGGCGCGCCGCGCCGCCGGCTGCGCCTGTTCAACTCGCCAATGACGAAGCCGCGCTCGCCGCCGCGCGCCGTCTCGCCGCGCAGTTCGCGCCCGGGG
>DATBXG010000718.1:0-6587 GCA_036514415.1 Paraburkholderia sp. | reverse complement strand
CTCGTTCGTTGTTCGGCTTCGTCGTTTTTTTGTCCGGATTTTATCCGCATGGGGTCCGGGATTTCGTCCAGACAGCAGCGCGCGGCGCTCGCGCTGCGCTTCAAGCATACACAATCTGCCTCGCACGCCGTCGCGGCGTGCGCACGCGCTGCTCATTTGCCGCTCATGCGCCGCTTGTTTCCCCACAGCTTCGCCGCTGGCTGGCAACCGGGGGGCCAGCCGGGTGCCAGCCAGGAGCCAGTGAGGCTCAAGTCTGTTCATGCAGGTCCGGGCTCAGCGTCTTGTCGAGACGGTGTGATTTGGGCAGCGTGAGGTATTCCCAGTGTTGTGGACCGTTCGCGGTAACGGGCACGTTGGGGGCGGGAGGCGCCACGGGAGCATCGTAGGCGTGGGACTGTCCAGTCGCGAGCGGGATGTGCGCGCTGGCCTGGTCGACCGGTGATTCCTGCGCGGTGCGTACCGGAGCGGCGAAGCAGGACGCCGACAACAGCACGGTGGTCATCAGTGTCGAGGTTTTCATCGCTCGACCTCCTTTCTCATGCGGCCCACAGGCCGCAGCAAGCGCCGTACCGCATCCGCCAGCCGTGGTGGCGGCGCAGGCAGCCGCGCCAGCCGGGGCGGCCCGGCGCGCCGCTACGCGAAGGCGCAACGAGCCGCCTGGACGGCTCATGTGCGCGAGGCGCATACGGAAATACCATAATGGCAGGAAATGCGTCGGCGCGTCTCGAACGTGCGTGCTTTTTGAGGCTGGGGACGGTGCGATGGAAGCTTAAAGAGGTGGCTGGCGCAGCGCCTCGAAGCGCGTCCAGGGCCACGACGGCCGGTCGCGCATATAGCCATTGAGCCAGTTCCACTGCGGATGGCGCTGCATGAATGCCTGGGCGTCGAAGGGGCGGCCGCACGGATGGCCCCAGCGCGCCCAGAACGCTAGATCGCGCGCCATTTCGCTGTCGACCACCTTGCCGTCGTTCGCGCCCCATGGGTTGAACGGCCCGTGGTCCGCACCGCCAAAGCGCGCGTCGTCGAGTTCGAGATGGCCGCAGATCGTCCGCGAGCACGGGTTGTCGCTGCGCTCGAGGTAGACGTCGTGGTGGTCGGCGATCATGGCCTTGGCGAGCTCGGCGTCGATCGCGCCGTGGTGCTCCTGCGCGAGCTGCATGAAGCGCAGGCGGCGTGCGCCGTTGCGGCGCACGTCGACGTAATCGTCGGCCTCGCCGGTGCATTCCTGGTTGCGGATCTTGAGGTCCGTCGCCGCATTGAAGCCGCTATAAAAGCCGTCTTTCGTGCTTTCGAAACCGGCGTGCTGCAAGCCCAGTTCATAGCGCGCAATCTCGCCCGTTTTGGTGTCGCCGATCAGCCAGCTGTTCACATAGCCCGCGTTGTTCGCCTGCGCGAACATCTCGCACCACTCGGCAATGCTCGACGCGTACTGTGTCGCGCGCCGCGAGCGATAGAACTCGGGTGCGCCGTTCGCGCGGTAGCCGACGAAGTTCGAGATGGTCGTCTCCGTCACCAGCAGGCCCGCGTCGCTGATCCAGAAGTCGGTGAGGCTCGAGATGCAGCCGGGCAGGCCCTGCATGAGGATGCGGTGCCCCGAGTCGGGCACGATATCGAACACGATGTTGAAGGCGTCGCCGGCCGCGTAGCGGTCCCACGAGTTGTGCGCCATGACGATGCGGCCGTCGCGCGTCGCGCTGCCCGTGGCGATGAATGCACTGCAATGGTGGCCGCGCCGCCCGCGCCACAGGCGCACGGCGGGCTGCCCGTGCTGCGCGGCAGCATGAACCGGCCACCAGCTCTGCAGCAGATCCATGTAACCGTTCCAGGCGAGCACTTCGGCGAACTTGAGCCCGGCGCCGTCGGCGATACCCTGGATCTCGTCGGCGAATTCGGTGTCGAGGCGCGGCGCGAACTGCACGACCGCCGCGTTGATGAAGGTGTCGAAGTCCTCGCCGGTGTCCCACTTCGCGAGGTAGCGCGCGGTGCGGATCGCGGTGCGGATCTCGTTCGCGAGCAATTTGCCGTGCTGCTCGCCCCGGTCGTAGGGCTCGCCCTGCAAGTGGACGAATATCCAGCCCGCGTGGTCGCGGCGTACGGCTTCGAGTGAGGGGTCGCTCATCTTCGCTCCGGTCATCCCCGCGTCGATTTTCGCTGCCTCGTGCGTGCGCGTCCGTACGCAGGCGCACGGCGCGCACCGCGTAGCGCGTTGCCCTCTGAATTCTAGAAAATCCGCTGTGCTTTGCCACGCCCCTACAGGGCCTGTTCACATTCATAACAGGCCCTTCTGGCGGCCAGCCCCTGGAATATAAATTCAAGTTTGGGGAACGTGCCTTGCCGGCTGCATTGCGGCGTCGCGCGTCGCTTGTCTGGCAAGGCCAAAACAACGGCGCTCCTTGCTCCTTGCACTGCAGCCGGCAAGGCACGTTCGCAAGCCTGTTATGAATGTGAACAGGCCCTGGTGGCTAGCGCTCGGCGTTCATACGCTGATAGGCGTCGAGGAGCGACGTCTTGTACACCACGCCCGCGAGCGTCGGCTCGCGCGTGCTTTCCACCACCGGCAGGCGCTCGCCCTGGAAGGACATGAAGTGCTGCAGACCGACGGCGAGCGGCATGTCGGGCGTGAGCACGTCGAACGTCGGCTTCAGGTAGTCGCGGGCGTGCTTGTTCGTGGTGTCGCGCTTTTGCAGCAGGTCCGAGGTGATGTCGGCCAGCGCGACCGCGCCGAGAAAGCGCCCCGTCTCGTCGGTCACGTAAAGGTATTTCACCGGATATTCGAGGAACACGCGCGTCATGTCCTGCACCGTCGCATCCTCGCGCACGACCGTCTGCGCGGGGCGCACGAGCTCGCGCATCTGCGTCATGCGCAGGCGCATGCGCTCGGCTTCCTCGCGATTGCGATGGAGCGTGATCTCGTACATCGACGCCTTGCCGATCGCGCGCGAGACGAAATACGCCACCACGCACGAGAGCATGAGCGGCAGCACCACCTGATAGCTCAGCGTCATCTCGAAGATCATCAGGATCGCCATGAGCGGCGCCTGGGTCGCGCCCGCGAGGAACGCGCCCATGCCCACCATCGCATAGGCGTACGAAGCGGAGGTGCCGTCGGGCCAGAGCGCGTGCATGCCCTGGCCGAACAGGCAGCCGAGCACGGCGCCCATGAAGAGCGTCGGCGTGAACACGCCGCCCACGGCGCCGGAGCCGACCGTCGCGGCAGTCGCGATGAGCTTGAAAACTAGCACGGTGGCGAGCGCAGTCCAGGTCCAGGGCGAGTGCAGGATGGAGTTCACGACGCTATAGCCGTTGCCCCACACCTCGGGCGACCACACGGAGAGGATGCCGACCACCAGGCCGCCGAGCGCGAGCCTCACGGGCAGCGGCACGTTGATGCGGCCGAAGCCTTTCTTCGCCGTGTCCAGCATGACGAGGAACTGCGGGGCGAGCGCGCCGCACAGCAGGCCGAGGCCGACGAAGAGCAGCACCTCCACGCCCGTCACCGCGGGAAACACCGGCATTTCGTACGGCGGCTTGTAGCCCGCGAACTCGCGCATCGTGATGTTGGCGACCACGGAGGCGACCACGATCGGCCCGAAGCTCTCCATGACGATGGAGCCGAGCACGATCTCGGTCACGAAGAAGGCGCCCGCGATGGGCGCGTTGTATGCCGAGGTGATACCGGCCGCCGCGCCGCACGCGACGAGCAGGCGCAGCCGCGACGGATCGAAGTGGACCCAGCGGCCGATCAGCGAGGCGGCGAGCGCCGCGAGCTGCACCATCGGGCCTTCACGGCCGATCGAGCCGCCGCTCGCGATCGTGAAGAGCGACGAGAGGCTGCGCCAGACGCTCGTGCCGACCGGCATCACGCCGTCGCCGATCGCCACGGCCTCGATGTAGTCGGTATGCGTGGTCTTGTTGCCGTTGCCGGGCGCCTTGCGTCTCGCGACCAGCAGCAGGCAGCCGGCGATGAAGCCGCCTACGGCGGGCATCCAGATGCGGCGGTGCCACGGCAGGTGCCGCGCCATTTCGACGAGACTGCCTTCGCTGCCCGTGAAGAGCATTTGCACATGCGCGATGCCTTCGCGAAAGATCACGGTCGCAAACGCGCCCGCCACGCCGACGATGACCGACCAGATGAGCATCGTGTGGGCGTCGGACAGGCGAAAGAGATCGCGGGCGCGGGTGCGCAGTTTCAGGAGGAATGACAGCACGGCGGGCGGGTCAGGTGACGGGTGAAAGAAAGCCGCGCGTGCGTTGGGCCGGTGTTGCAGCGAGCGCGGCGGGAAGGATAACAGGCGCGCCGCGACAACCGCGCGGCGCAGGCACTTTTACGGGCGGCTGCACACACCTCCCACGGCGCGCGCACATTCAGCGCACGGCCCGGTCGAGTTCGGGGTAGTGCCGGAAGATCCCGGTTTCGTTGAACGGCAGCCGCCGCTCCGAGGCGAGATAGGCGGCGATATGCGGGCGCTTCGCCACGGCGTCGCGCAGTGCGACGACATGCGGATAGTGGTCCGCGAAATGCTTCGTCGCTTTCGGGAACGCGTAGCGCAGCCCCTCGACGATCTGAAACATCGAGAGATCGACGTAGCTGAGCGCATTGCCCACCATGTGGCGCGGGCCATCCGGATTCTGCGCGAGCACGCGCTCGAAATAGCTCATGAACTTCGGGATGCGATGCGCGATGAAATCCGCCGCGCGCGCCTTCGCTGCGTCCTTCTGGTCCTCGTAGTAAAGACCGCCCGCGATCGGGTGATGCGTGTCGTGCACCTCGGTCACGAGGTCCGCGATCGTGAGCTGCAGTCCATTCGCGACGATGCGCAAGCCCTCGTCGGGCGGCGCGAGCTCGAGCTTCGGGCCGAGGTAGAAAAGGATGTTGGCCGTTTGCGGGACGATGAGGTCGCCGTCCTTGAGAAAGGGCGGCGCGTAGGGCGGGTACGGGCCGCCGCTCTCCAGTTCGCTCATCATCGCGCCGATTCCATGGCCGTCCTTCCTCTCGCCGCGCGCGACGTCCACGTAGGGCGCCTGCGCCTCTTCCAGCGCGAGCCGCACGAATTCGCCCCGGCCCTGCAGGCCGTCCCAGTAATAGAGCTCGTATGCCATCGGTCGTCCCCTTGCTTCGATTGCCGTGCTTTCCACGGCCTGCGCAGCGGCTGCCCGCGCAGCGGACAGCAGCGCACAGTATCGCTCGCAACCGTCGCGACTGGTTCGCGCGTGGCGCGCGTTCGCGAGAAGGCGCAAGGCGAGGGCGCGCAGAAATGCAAAAAGCCCCGCTACAGACGGGGCAAGTGGCCGGAAGCACCGGCGCACAGGGAATCGGGCGGGGCGGCACCCATCGGCGCAAGGTCATCCGAACAGGCGCTCCACGCCCCAGGTGATCGCAAGACCGCCGCCGACCAGCCAGAGGTAGATGCTGAAACCAGCAGTCAGCGCCCGCGGGCCAGCCTGGCGGATCTGCGAGACGCGCGTCTCGATGCCGAGGGCCGTCATCGCCATGGTGAGCGCGAAGGTGTCGAGTGTGTTGATCGCATGGGTGGCCGATTCGGGCAGCACGTGGAGCGAATTCACGATCACGAGCGCGAGGAAGCCGAGCGCGAACCAGGGCACCGCGAGCTTGCGCGCGCCGCCGTGGCCGGTGTGGCCATCGGCCTGCGCCTTGCTGCGCGCCGCGCGGTTGAGCCACACGCCGAGCACGAGCAGCACCGGCACGAGCAGCATCACGCGCGTCATCTTGACGATGGTGGCGATGTGGGTGGCTTCCGGGCTCACATTGCTCGCCGCGCCGACGACCTGGGCGACTTCGTGAATCGTGCCGCCGAAGAAGAGCCCGGCGCCGAGCGTATCCAGATGGAGCCAGCCCGCGCGGAACAGCACCGGATAGAGGAACATCGAAAGCGTGCCGAACAGCACGACGCTGCCCACGGCCATGGCGCTCTTGTGCGGCTTGGACTGCAGCGTCGACTCGAATGCGAGCACGGCCGCCGCGCCGCAGATCGCGCTGCCTGCCGCCGTGAGGATGGCGGTGTCGCGGTCGAGCTTCAGGAGCTTCATGCCGACCCAGGTGCCGATGACGAGCGTGCTCACGACGATCACCACCGATTCCACGAGCCCCGGCACACCCACCTGGGCGATTTCCTGGAGGCTCACGCGCAGGCCGAAGAACGCCACGGCGATGCGCAGCAGCTTGCGCGCGGAGAAGTTCACGCCGGCGGCCCAGCTTTCAGGCATGCCGTCGCGCAGTGCATTGCCGTAGATCGCGCCCGCGACGATGCCGACGATCAGCGGGCTCATACCGAGCCCGGCGATGGCGGGCAGCGATGCAATGCTGGTGACGGCCGCCGCGAAGAGCGCGACGAACAGCACGCCGTTGAGTTGCCCGCGCGTGGACGGCAACGAATGCGCAAGAGTGGGTGAAGACATGACGGCCTCGAAATGGGGTAGCGAACAGATCGCTATCGAATGGCCTAATCCTAATTTAGATATATCGATATGAAAAATCGTGATTTGTGACGTAATATATAGGTCAACACGATGATTCACTGCGATGACCCCGGAACAACTGATAACCTTCGCTGCTGTCGCCGAGCATC
>DATBXG010000717.1:0-3323 GCA_036514415.1 Paraburkholderia sp. | reverse complement strand
CAGATGCGTGAAGTAGTTGGGCCCGAGCACGATGGGGTACGTGGTGAGGCAGTACGCGATCACCGCGAGGCTGATGCCCACGAGGAACTGCAGCACGAGCATGAGCCAGTCGAGCAGCAGCACCATCACGAACGCCGCGATCAGCGCGCTTTCCACCCACACTTCGTTGCCGTTGTTCTTGAGCAGCATGAACGTGAAAAAGAACGGCAGTGCGTAGAGCGTGCAGAAGTACCAGTACCACGGCAGCAGCTTTTTCAGCGCGGCGGGCCAGCGTTCGAACGCCAGAATCGGCACGAACAGTAACGAGCCGATCAGGCGCAGCGTGAGATTCTCATACGGCTGAGGAAAGAGGTCTTTCCAGACGTAGTAGTAAAGCGGGAAGCCCACGCTCGCCACGACCGCGAGCGGGCGCATGCGGCGCTTCACGTATTGCAGGTTGCGCAGCGCGGGCGCGAAGGCGCGCACGAAGCGCGGACGCATCGAAGCCCAGGCTCGCCTCAGTCGCACCGAGGTTCTCGAAACGTTCATCAGGATGGAATCGCTCATCGTTCTGGCCGGCGCGCGCGGTCCGGCCGGTCTTCTCTTGTCTCGCTTTTTGTATCCCCGTTTTGCCGGGGTCTCGCGTGGTCGGACCCCGTCTCCACCCGGCAAAGAAAGACAATATCACCAAAGGATTGCGGCGATGAGGCGGTTTTGGCCCTTAGATGGCCTTCGGTGCCTCACGGGTGGGCGCGTTATGCATGATGCATGGAATCGCGTCGTCGTGGCATCTGCGAGGGAGTCGAGGGCGATTCGGCGCGGCTGTATGGCCGTTTCAGGCCGCCGGCTTCCGCTGGGCGGAAACGAAGTGTTCGATGAGGTCGTCGAGCGGCGCCGGCGCGTCGCGATGCGGAGAGTGGCCGCCTTGCGCGAGCGCGTGGACGTGCGCGTGCGGAACGGCGGCGCCAATCGCCTCCACCTGCGCCATGGTGCCGTAATGGTCGTCCGCGGCCTGCACGGCGAGCAACGGGGCGCGGATCGTCGCGAGATCGCCGACGATGTTCCAGGACCGGAAGGCCGGATCGAGCCAGATGTCGTTCCAGCCGTAGAACGCGGAATCGACATCGTCGTGATAGCGCGCGAGCTTTTCGCGCAGGTTGGTCGTTGCGTACGCAACCTTAGCCTCGGTAATGCTTTCGACCGAGATGTCTTCGACGAACACGTGCGGCGCGATCGCCACGGCGCCCGCGAGCGCGTCGGGAAAGGCGGCGGCATAGAGCAGGGCGATCGAGGCGCCGTCGCTATGGCCGATCAGCCACATGCCCGCGCGTTCGGCGGCGTTCATGCCGAGCGCGTCGAAGAGCGCGGGCAGGACGTCGCGCGCCTGCCGCGCCATGAAATCGACGGGCCATTTCACGCCGTGCGCGCGCGGTGTGGAACGCCCGTAGCCGGGACGCGAATAAACGAGCCCGCGCATTCCAAGGCGCTTGCAGAGCGCGGCTGGCCAGTCCTTCCACATCGCGATCGAGCCGAGGCCCTCGTGCAGGAACACCGCGAGCGGCGCTTCGGCGGCTGCTGCGCCGATCCAGCGGTATTCGATGCGCAACGCATCGCGCGTGGCAGTGGCGGGCAGATCGGCGAATTCGCTTTCGTTCACGGTGGCCATGGTGGCTCTCACGACTGAAACTGCTGACGCAGCCGGAAGCGCTGGATCTTGCCGGTCGCGGTCTTCGGCAGGTCGTCGACGAACAGGATGTCGCGCGGATACTTGTGCGGCGCAAGCCGCGTCTTGACGAATGCCTTCAGCTCCTCGGCCAGCGTTTCGTGCGAGGCGTCCGGCGCCGCCTCTTTGAGCACGACGAACGCGCAGGTCTTCACGAGCCCGCCCTGATCGACGCCGATCACGGCGGCTTCGAGCACCGCGTCATGCTGCATGAGCACCATTTCCACTTCGATGGGCGACACATACTGGCCGCTCACCTTGAGCATGTCGTCGCTGCGGCCCGCATAGACATAGGCGCCGCCCGGCAGCCGCCGATACTTGTCGCCGCTTTTCACCCAGTCGCCCAGAAAGGTCGCGCGCGACTTCTCGCGATTGCACCAGTACATCACCGCCGCGCTCGGCCCGCGGATGAAGAGGTCGCCAATCTCGCCGTCGGGCACGAGACGGCCGGACTCGTCGCGCAGCTCGATTTCGTAGCCGGGCACGGGGCGTCCCGTGGTGCCGTATTCGACGACGCCAGGGCGGTTGGAGAGGAAGATGTGCAGCATTTCCGTCGAGCCGAGGCCGTCGAGAATGTCACTGCCGAAGTGGTCCCTGAAGCGCTCGCCCAGCTCGCGCGGCAACGCTTCGCCCGCGGAAGTGCACACGCGCAGCGCGACGTCGGCGCGTGCGGGCAGGTTGGGCGAGGCCATCATGCTCGCATAGAGCGTGGGCACGCCGTAGAACACCGTGGGCCGATGCTTCACGAGGCGCGTGAATACGGCGTTGGCGGTGGGGCGCTCGGCCATCAGGACCGTGGTCGCGCCCACCGAGAGCGGAAACGAGAGGCCGTTGCCCAGCCCGTAGGCAAAGAACAGCTTGGCCGCGGAAAACACGATGTCGGTCTCGCGTATGCCGAGAATGGGCTTTGCGTAGGTTTCGACGGTCCAGTAGAGATTGGCGTGCGTATGCACCGTGCCCTTGGGCTTGCCCGTCGATCCCGAGGAGTAGAGCCAGAACGCGATGTCGTCGCAGCCCGTTTGTGCGGCACGCGGGGCGGGCTCCGCGCGCGCGATCAGATCGGCGAGAACGTGTTGTGGTTCATGCTGCGGTTCGATCGTGCCGGCTTCAATGGCCGTGTTTGTCAGCGGCTGCGAGACGATTAGCCGGCAGTCCTCACATTGTGCCTCGGTCAGCGCGCGACTCACGACGGGCAGCACCGCGCCCGACACGATCACGACGCGCGCGCGGCTGTGCGTGAGCATGTAGACATAGTCCGCCGACGTGAGCAGCGTATTGACGACCACCGGCACGATTCCGGCATAGAGCGCGCCGAGAAATGCGACCGGCAACTCGCTGGTGTCGAGCATCACGAGCAGGATGCGTTCTTCCGTGTGGACCCCGAGTGCGCGCATCGCGGCCCCGAAGCGGCGGGCCTGCGTTTCGAACTCGCCGTAGTTCAGCGTGAGCGTGTCGTCGATATAGGCGGGCTTGGCGGCGCGCGCGGCATTGAGCGAGAACAGGTGCGCGGCGAAATTGAATTGCGCGGGCGGCGGCATGGCCGCGGCATGGTCAGGCGACACTGCTTGAGTTTGCACGGTGTTGTCTCCGCTCTGTCTGGCTCGATCGGCTGGATGTCGCA
>DATBXG010000716.1:0-5201 GCA_036514415.1 Paraburkholderia sp. | reverse complement strand
TGCTGCACCTTGATGCCGAACGGCGAGGTGCCGGTCGCCGTCTTCACGCGCAGACTGCCGACCACGTCGGGGATGCTGTTGGTTTCCTTCAGGAACTGGTAGTAGATCCCGAAGTTCACGTCGCCGATGGCGTTCGAGTTGACCGACGCATCCGTGAGCGTGCTGGCCGAGCCGCCCGCGCCGCCCACGATGAAGGTGCTGTGCCGATAGACGTAAGGCACGTCCACATCGATGCTCATGCGGTCGGTGAGACCGTAGCGCGTGTCCAGGTCGGCGGTGATCGTGTGCGACTTGGTCTGCCCCAGATTGATGTTGCCGAGGAAGATCGCGTCGAGAGCAAGAAAACCAGAAAGCTGCAGCTGGCGGCGATCGTAGTAACTGTCGCTGATGCCCCAGTCCAACGTCAGCTTGTGGTCGAAGAGCGGCGCGTGCTCGCGCTGCACGACCGCTTCTTCGGCTTGCGTGCGGGATGGCTCGGCGTTCTTCTGCGTCTCGCCCACAGTCGGGCTGCCGTTGGGGTTCACGCCAACCGGCGCGCCCTGCTGCGGCCCGCTCGCGGCCGAGGTGCCGGTCGCGCCATTGGTCGTGCCCGCGTCGGGCGAGGGCGGGTTCACCGGCACGCCCGTGGCCGTGCCGGTGAGCGAACCCGGCGCCGTCGCGCCCGGCAGCGCCTGGGCGAGCGGCGGCAAGGGCACAGGCAGACCGTCTGCGCCTGGCTGTTCCGCGACCGTCGCGTCCGACGCGGCGTCGGGCGCACCCGCGCCCGGCATGCCGCGACCGCGTTGCGCCATTTCGAGGTTCGTCACCTGGCGCTCGAGTGACTGGATTTGCCGCTGCTGCTCGTCGACCACGCGCATGAGTGTATTCAGTCGTTCTTCGATCGACTGGCCTTGTAGCGCCTGCGCATGGGCGGATTGCGCGAGCGCGAACAGCATGACCGCTGCTGGAATGGCGGCCAGCGTCACGTGTGGCGCGGCCGTCTTCGACATCATGTTCATTCTTCTTCCCCCGGCTCGGGCGCCGCGCGGAACCCCCTGGTTCCACGCCCGCGCCCGTCGATGCTCCTCATTCGATCTGGTGCTCTCGCGCGGGACCGTTGCCCGCGTCGTGGTCTCCTTGCTGGTACGTCTCGTCATGAGCTCTCGGTTAGTGGAGATTGCGCAGGGCCTGTAATACGCCGGTCTGCCGGATCATTTGCGACGTCATCTGCTGCGTTTGCAGTCTCAGTAGCAACTGGTTGGCGACCTGCTGGTTATTGCCTGCGACCTGGAGTAGCTGCGCGATCGCACCGGCCTGTTGCGCGCTGCCCGGCGCGATGTTTTGCGTGGCGATGCCCGCCGGCGTTTGCAGCGTTACGTTGACGCCGTGACTGCCGAACGAGACGCCCGCTTTTATGCTGCCGTCGGCGTTCGAGGCCGACGCGCTCGACTGGTTGTTGGCGCTCGACTGGTTGTTGGCGCCTGGCGCAATGGCGGGTTGCGGCGCGTTGTTATCGTAGGCGATGGTTGCGGCGTTGGCGCCCGTATTGCCATTGCCGGCTACCTGAGTGATCTGCGAGACGCCGTTCACCGAGACGTTCTGGCCGCCGGTAGCCGTCGCGTTCGGATTGGCGCCGCTGTTGGCTCCCGTGGTCCCGCCCTGCGCCGGGTCGATCACGGTCGCCATCGTCTTCACCTGCGCGCTCACCTGGTTGACCGCGTTCTGGGCGACGGCGAGCGCGCCTTGCGCGATTGCCGTCGCGCCGTTCGGCAATTGCCACTGGGAAAGCAGGTTCAGAACGAACCCGGAAATCATCTCGCTGCCGGCATACTTGCCGGTCTGATGCGCGAGCACGTCGTCGCCGACGACTTCGCAGCGGATGCCCTGCGCCTGCCCGTCGGTGTTCGAGAGAAACGCCGGCACCGGCTGCGGCAAGCCGATGCTGTCGGCCGCTTGCACACCGCTCGATAGCGCGCAGGCGAGCGCGGAGACAGCTACCGCGATGCCACACTGTGAGAGGTTGCGTTTCATGATTCGTGGAACTTCAGAACATGACGGCCTTGTCGAGGCCGTATTCGAAGAAGGGAGTCGCCGCCGTGCCGTTGAGGAGGGCGTTCTCACGCAGCTTGAGTGCGAGCGACTCGTTGTTCTGCAACAGCGGAGAGTCCTCCAGGAACGGTTTGCCGAGCACGGCGAAGACGAGGCCATTCCATGTCCTCGCAAAGTCGTCCTCGGCGACGATACGGTTGCCGAGCGCGGGATCCGCGATGAAGATGCGGCTGTTCTCGGCATGCTTGACGATCACGAAGTGCTCATAGCCATCGATGTTCATGAGCACCAGCACGGGAATCTGCAGGTGGTAGAGCGCGTCGGTGTTGACGCGAAAACCGCGGCCGCGCAAGCCGATCGTCTCGACGAACTTCTTCATGTCGAGCATGGAGAAGCCGTTCTTGACGACCACCTCGGGCGTGGAGAACGCCATCATCTGGCGGATCAGCTCCGGTTCGGGGATGTCGATGCCGTAGCCGTACTTGAGCAGCGTGGCGAGCGCGGCGGCGCCGCAGCTGTAGTCGTACTGCTGGCTGACGATGCTGCGATAGCGCAGGTCCCGCATCGAGTGGACCGGAAGCTTCACCGGCACGCCGATGAGGTGGGTCGCGTCGAGCGTCGACTGCTGCGCATGCACAGGCACAAGGGCCGCGCTGGCCGAGAGCGTCAGCGCGACGACAAACATCCTTGACGCCGGGGTCGATACGGGCCCGGACATGGTGGTCTCCTGCTCCTGGTTCACGCGCCGGCTGCGGTGAGACGGCCGGCGCGCGGTACTGCTCTAGGTATTGCCTGACCTGCCGCTGGGACGAGCCCAGTTCCTGCGGTGCTGCGGGCCGTGCCTAGTGGCCGTTGTTCATCGCGGCAATGGCCATGCCGTTGTGCTGCAGGTTGCCGATGCCGCCGGCAATGTTCACGCCGATGTTGCCTTGCGCGCCGGTGAGCGTATTGGCGCCGAGGCTGGCCGTGCCCTGGAACTGGCCGGTCGCGCCCATTGCCGCGTCTTGCACGTTGTTATCCGTCGCGACCATCGCGACCGTCGTGGCGGAACCCGGATTGGCGGTCGTCACGGAGCCGGCGAGGCTGTTGTTCTGCGCGTTGCCGATACCGGATGCGACGTTCACGCCGACGTTGCCCGAGACGTTCGCGAGCGAGCCGTCGCCGACAGACGCGTTCAGATTGAAGTTCTTCACGGTGGCATGACCGGTGGATGCCTGCGTGTTGAAGATCTGCGCGTTGCCGAAGACGTTGCCCATATCGACGGAAGCGAGCGCGACATCGTTGCTTTGTGCGTTGTTGATGCCTTCCGCGATGTTCACGCCGAGGTTGCCCGTCACGCCGGTGGCTGCGCTGTTGCCCGTGTTGGCGTCGAGCGTGCCCGCTTGTTGCGTGTTGAAGTGCTGCGTGACCGAGCCCGTGGTGTGCTCGTCGACCGTGTTGAGCGTGTCGCTTACGCTATAGCCCCAGCCGCTGTTCGAGCTCGAGCTGCGCGAGGACGAATGGCTATGCGTTTCCGAGCTCGTGCTCATGGTGCTGTACGTGTGCGCGTACGTATCCGACGAGTTCTTCGTCTTCGAGCTCGTGCCGTTCACGCTGACCGAGAGCGAGGCGCTGCCCGTGCCGTCGGCATAAGCCGTATTGGCGTTGGACGTGCTGTTGCTCGTGTTCTTCGTGTTGTTCACGTCCCAGGCCGCGCCGACGTTCGTCGTGTCGCTGTTGTTGTGCGAGTTGGTCTTCGTGTGCGACGTGCTTTCCGTGCCGTTGAGGCTGATGCTGGCCGTGCCGTTCTTCGAGTTGCCGGTGTGCGTCCACGCTGCGTTGGCCTGGAGGCTGCCAGTGCCGCTCTGCGACTTCGTGGACGTGTTGTTCCCCTGGCTGTTGTAGCTCGTTCCAACGGCCGCGCTGCCCGTGTCGCTAAAGGTGCTGGAGGTCGTCGAGGCGCTCGTGTTGCCGCTGTCGGTCTTGACGTGATAGTCGCCGCTGACGCCGGCATTGAACGTCTTGCTGAAGCTCGAATCGCTCGACGAGGTCTTCGTGGTCGAAGCACTGACGTCATGCGTGTGCGACGAGCTGCTCGACGAGGACGACATGCTCGAGTGACTCGAGTTCGCGTAGTTCCAGAATGAGTTGTTGCCTGTTCCGTTCGCGCTGAGGTTGTAGTTGTTGAACGTCGTCGTGACCTTGCCGCTCACGTAGCTCTGCGCTTGCGGAAGGAGCGTGCCACCGCTCGTCGTCTGGTTGTTGTTGATGACCGCGCCGGCCGTGCTCGAAACCGAGACGCAGCCGAACAGGACGACGAACCCTTCGATACCGACACCTTCACTGACGGCCGTGGCGTTGAAAAGATACGCCATGTTCGATGGAACTGCGTAGGCGGAGCCCGCCGCCGACGCAAGCACTGCCGCTGCTATTAGGGTGCGCTTCATGATTTCGCTCCGATACTTGAGTGATTAGTTAGAAAAGAGTGCCCGCCGGGGGACGGAGCACAAAACTGTTTGCCGTAGCGTTGCCGGCACCGGCCGTCTGGTTCACCTGCACGAGGCCCGTCGCATTCCTGAATGCCGTGGTGTCGATGCGTACTTCACGAATGCCCCCTGCCTGAGCCAATTGCCCCTGACGACCGTTCGCAGCGGCGGCAGCGGACAACTCCCCGTCCGAGACCGCCACCACACCAATCGCACCACTGCTGATGAGAGCAGTGTTGCGCTGGACATTGCCCACGCCCGCCGACTGATTCACCATCATTGCGCCGTTCGTGTTCGCAAAAGCTCCTGCACCTATCGTCGCGCTCGCGTTCCTCAGCCGCGCGGTGACGCTCGCGAGCTGCTGGTCGCCATTCACGTTGATGGCCACGGTGCCCGTCGTGATCGTCAGCTGGTTGGCCTGCGCGTTGTCGACGCCCGCTGTCTCGTTCACCGCGAGCGCGCCTGTCGTCGAGGTGGCGGCGCCCGGGGCGATGACCGCCGTCGCGCCCACCGTTGCCTGGGCGTGCGCGGCGCTGGCAAGGGCAAGCGCGGCGGCGCAGGCGAGCGCCGTGGGAAGCGCGGTGCGGGACGGGCGCAGCGTCTGGATCAAGCGGCTCATTTCATGCCTCCCATCGCGCCCGTGAGCGGGGCGAGCGCGCCAGTGATCGTCGAGGAAATCGTGCTTCCGAGGCCGCCGCCGACGCCGGC
>DATBXG010000715.1:0-6058 GCA_036514415.1 Paraburkholderia sp. | reverse complement strand
ACGGCCGCGCCGAGTGCCGGGTTCGCGGAAATGCCGGAGTAGCCGTCCGAGCCGCCGCACTGCAAGCCGACCATGAGATGTCGCGCATCGACAGGCTCGCGCGTCACGCGATTCGCTTCGGCCAGCAGCGCACGCACCTGTTCGATGCCCGCTGCAACCGTACGCGCGGTGCCGCCCGTCTGCTGGATCGTCATGGTCGAGAGGCGCGCGCCGCGTTCGAGCTGTTCGGCCTCCACGAGACCGTCGATCTGGTTCGTCTCGCAGCCGAGTCCGACGATCAGCACGGCATGGAAGTTGGCGTGCCGCGCGTAACCCGCGAGCGTGCGGCGCAACACCGTGATCGGTTCGCCCTCGGACGCGAGCGCACAGCCTTCGCCGTGTGTGAGCGCCACCACGCCATCCACGTTGGGGAACGCTGCCAGCGCCTCAGGGTGGATATCACGCCGGAAGTGATCGGCTATCGCGCGCGCGACCGTGGCCGAACAGTTGACCGAAGTCAGGATACCTATGTAATTGCGCGTGGCAACGCGGCCATCGTCACGCCGGATGCCGAGAAACGTGGCGGGTTGCGTGGCGGCCGGCGTTTCATGCGCGTCCACTCCGAATGCGTAGTCGCGCTCGAAATCGCCCATCGACAGATTCTGCGTGTGGACGTGCTCGCCGCGGCGAATCAGCCGGCTCGCGAAGCCGATGATCTGCCCGTAGCGGCGCACCGGTTCGCCTTGCGCGATATCGCGCAAGGCAACCTTGTGCCCCGGCGGAATCATGCCCGCGACGGTGTACTCGCCATGCAGCGGCGAACCCGGCAGCAACTGCTCGCGCGCAATGGCGACGTCGTCGCGCCGGTCGAGCAGAATCAGCGCGGCCGAAAGCGCGGAAGCGGCGGGCGTATCGAAGGGTCTCATTGCGGCGCCCCGTTGAAAGCGCCGCGCACGCCCACGTAAAGCGAGTAGAGCGACGTGCTGGCCGCGATGAAGAGGCGGTTGCGCTTCGGTCCGCCGAACACGAGATTCGCGACGGTTTCCGGCACGAGGATCTTGCCGAGCCGCGTTCCATCCGGCGCATAGCAATGGATGCCGTCGCCCGCACTCGTCCAGACGTTGCCGTGTTCGTCCACGCGCATACCGTCGGGCACGCCGGGCGAGACTTCCGCGTACAGGCGGCCGTTGTGCAGTTTGCCTTGCGCATCCACGTCGAACACGCGGATATGATGCGGACCGTTCTCGACATGCGATGCGCCGGAATCGGCCACATAGAGTCGCGATTCGTCGGGCGAGAATGCGAGGCCGTTGGGCTTGGTGAAATCGTCGGCCACGCGTTCCACCACGCCCGTTCCCGGCGCCACGCGATAAACATGGCATGCGCCAATCTCGCTCGGCGCGCGAAAGCCCTCGTAGTCGCCGAGAATGCCGTAGTCCGGGTCCGTGAACCAGATCGAGCCGTCCGAATGCACGATCACGTCGTTGGGCGAGTTCAGGCGGCGCCCTTCGAAGCGGTCCGCGATCACCGTGATGCGTCCGTCATGCTCCGTGCGCGTCACGCGCCGCGTGCCGTGCTCGCACGTCACGAGCCGGCACTCGCGATCGAGCGTATTGCCGTTGCTGAAGTTCGAGTTCGCGCGAAACACGCCCGTGCCGATGCCGGGCACCCAGCGCATCATCCGGTTATTGGGGATGTCGCTCCAGACGAGAAAGTCGCCGGCGGGAAACCAGACCGGTCCCTCCGCCCACATGCAGCCGCCCGCGAGTTTCTCGAACTGCGCGTTCGACTGCAGCAGCAGGCGAAAGCGCGCATCGTGGATTTCGTATTCGTGGGGATTCATCGTTCCGGCCTCGTACCGTCAGGGTCAGGTCACGGCGTCGCGCGTGACCGGTCGCAGACTGCCGCGCCGGATAATTAAATACCAGTTGAATAGGCGTGTGAAGATTTTCTTCATGCGCCTGGAATGTGGTTTACCCGCAAGGCTGCGCGGCAATCAGGTGGCTCTTGACCTCGACGCCGCGCGCGAAACGTGAGGGCACCCATGGCAGGCTCGCGGAATCGATGGATGAAAAACCCCGCGAGAATAGCGGATCGATTGCCATGACTTTGCCCCTCGGGCGCGCTATTGAGCCTTTTGGGCAGCCGCGGCGAGCATCGCGTCGCCAATGGGCGATGCGCCGAGCGACTTGAGCGCTTCGCCCGCGCCGCGAATATCCCGCTCTTCCTTGTTCTGGCTGAGCTTGCTCTTGCCCACAAGACGCGTGATCTCGATCTGCACGCCGACGATCGCCTTGACAATCGCATCCGTGTAGTCCCTTGGCGCGTCGGCCATTTTCCATGGCGTCGGCTGCGAGGCTTCGTGCGTGCGCGTCAAGCGGCCGATCACGCCGCGTACGTAGCGCTCGTCGTCGAGGATCGTGATGCGCCCGTGCGCATGGACCACCCTGTAGTTCCACGTCGGCACCTGCTTGTGCGCTTCATGCTTGCTCGGATACCAGTTCGGCGAGATATAGGCATCGCCCGCGCGGAAGATCACAAGCACCTCGTCGCCGTTCGCAACGTCCTGCCAAACGGGGTTGGCTCGCGCGACGTGCGCGCGCAGCATACCGAGTTCGCCCTCCTCCGCGGCGAGCTCGAATGGAATGTGATTGGCGTCGAGCCCGCTTTTCCCGTGCGTCACCAGCGTGCCGAACGGATGTTGGGCAATGCATTCATGCAGGACTTCCTTGCGGTCTTCGGCGAAATGGGCTGGTACGTACATGCGGGGTCCCTGCTCGTGGAGTAAGTGGAAAGCGTGGCCAGCGCAGCCACACGATCAAGTCTGCCGCAAAAGTGGTTTATTCTATAGATCCACTTTATTGCATTTCCAATGAACCAGAATCATGCCGAGAACAGCCCAGGCGGCGGAGATGCCGTCATTCGGTGCGCTGGACCGCACGGCCGGCAACCTGAGCCGCCAGGTTGCCGAAGCGCTCAGGGAAGCGGTGCGCAAAGGTGTGATGCGGCCCGGAGACGCGCTGCCCTCCACGCGTACGCTCGCCGCTTCGCTTCAGGTTGCGCGCGGCACCGTGGTCGAGGCCTACGAGCAGTTGATCGCCGAGGGCTTTCTCGAATCGAAAGCGGGCGCCGGCACGCGCGTCGCCCATGCGCTGGCCGAGCCGCCGCCCGCGAGCGAGCCCCGTGTGGCTTCACGGCATGCCGCACAGCCCGGTCTCCCGGAACGGGCCGAAGCCTTTGCGAGGATCGGGCGCGAGTTCAAGCCGCTTCCGCCGGTGCCGTTTGCGATTTCAGTGCCAACGGGTTCCACCGCGCCCGGCGACGTCTGGCGCCGCCTCGGCAACCGGCTGCGCGCGCGAGGGCCGGGCTCGCCCACCGGTTACGCCGATCCGCTTGGCGCGCTGGCGCTGCGCGAAGCCATCGCCGGTTATGTGCGCAAATCGCGGTCGGTGCGTTGCGAAGCGGATCAGGTCATCGTGACGAGCGGCACCCAGCAGGGCCTCTTTCTCGCGAGCCAGGTCCTGCTGGGTCCGCGCGATCAGGCGTGGGTCGAAAACCCGGCTTACCGTGGCGTCACCGCCATCCTCGAGAGTATGCACAACCGCGAAGCCATGGTCCGCGTGCCCGTGGACGCCGAAGGTCTCGACGTCGAGGCGGGCATACGCATGGCGCCCAAAGCGCGTGTGGCGTTCGTCACGCCCTCGCATCAGTATCCGCTCGGCATGCCCCTGAGCATGGCGCGGCGCACGGCGTTGCTCGCGTGGGCGCGCGGCAGCGACGCCTGGGTCGTCGAGGATGACTACGATAGCGAGCTGCGATACGAGGGCTATCCGTTTCCAGCGCTCCAGGGGCTCGCACCGGATCGCGTGGTGTATCTCGGCACGTTCAGCAAGATCCTGTTTCCGTCGCTGAGGCTCGGGTACGTGGTCGTGCCGCGCGATCTCGTCGATGCGTTCTGCGGTGCGCGCGTGCTCGTGGACCGCCACCCTCCTACTGCCGACCAGCACGTGCTCGCCGCGTTCATGACGGAGGGACATCTCGAACGCCATATCCGCAAGGTGCGCAATGTCTACGCAGAGCACCGGCTCAGCCTGATCGAAACGCTCGAAGCGTTATTGCCCGCGGACCTTGCGTGGATCGAACCCGGCGATCAGGGGATGCACCTCGTGCTCTGGCTTGCCAGGACGCTGGACGATCACCGCGTCGTGCGGCTCGCGGCGCAAGAAGGCATCGCGGTGCGCGCGGTGTCGCCCATGTACGCCGAAGGCACCGCACGCCCCGGGCTGATTCTGGGCTTCGGCGGTTTCAGCAGCGCGCAGATGAAAGAGGCGGCGCGTCGTCTCGCCGCCGTGATCGCATCCGTGGCGAAATATTGAGGGGCGCACGTGAAAAGTGCGCCCCGATGCGGTAAAGCCCCCGCTTATTGCGCCCGCTCGCGCAGGGTCCTTGCAGCCGCAACCATATTCGTGAGCGCCGGAATGACCTCGGCCCACTGGCGCGTTTTCAGACCGCAGTCCGGATTCACCCAGAGCCGCTCGGCCGGAATACGCTCGGCGGCCTTCTCCATCAGCTGCACGATATGCGCCTCGCTCGGGATATTCGGCGAGTGAATGTCGTACACGCCGGGCCCGATCTCGTTCGGATACCTGAAGTTGTCGAAAGCGTCGAGCAGCTCCATGTCGGAGCGCGAGGTCTCGATCGTGATGACGTCGGCGTCCATATCCGCTATCGAGGCGATGATGTCGTTGAACTCCGAATAGCACATGTGCGTGTGGATCTGCGTTTCGTCCTCGACGCCGTTCGCGGTGATGCGAAACGATTCGACGGCCCAGCGCAGATACTCGCCCCACTGCGCGCGGCGCAGCGGCAGGCCTTCACGCAACGCGGCCTCGTCGATCTGGATCACGCGCACGCCGGCCTTCTCCAGGTCGAGCACTTCTTCGCGAATGGCGAGTGCGAGATGGTAGCACGAGACCGAACGCGGCTGGTCGTCGCGCACGAAGGACCAGTTGAGGATCGTGACCGGGCCCGTGAGCATGCCCTTCATGGGCTTGTTCGTGAGCGACTGCGCATAGGTGATCCACTCGACCGTCATCGCCTTCGGGCGGCTGATATCGCCATACAGAATGGGCGGCTTCACGCAGCGCGAGCCATAGGACTGCACCCAGCCGAACTGGCTGAACGCGTAGCCGTCGAGCTGCTCGCCGAAGTATTCGACCATGTCGTTGCGCTCGGCTTCGCCATGCACGAGCACGTCGAGGCCCAGTTGCTCCTGTTCGCGCACGCTGCGCTCGATCTCGGCGCGCATGGCGGCCTGATAGCCTGCGTTGTCGAGCGCGCCGCTCCTGAACTGGCTGCGCGCCTGGCGGATCTCCGCCGTTTGCGGGAATGAGCCGATCGTCGTGGTCGGGTAGATGGGGAGCTTGAGGCGCGCAGCCTGTTTTGCGGCGCGCTCGGCGTAAGCGTTCTGGCGATTGCCTAGCTTCGCATCGATGCGGGCAATCGCGGCCTTGACCGCCGGATTGTTCACGCGCGGCGACTTGCGGCGCGCTTGAACGGCGGCAGCGTTCGCTGCGAGTTCGGCTGCGACCTTGTCGCGGCCTTCGTTGAGCGCGGTGGCCAGCACCTTCACTTCATCGAGCTTTTGCAGCGCAAATGCGAGCCACGAACGGAATTCCGCGTCGAGCTTCACTTCGCTCGCGAGATCGACCGGCACGTGCAGCAGCGAGCACGAAGGCGCGATCCACAGACGGTCCCCCAGTTGCTTCGCGAGCGGTTCGAGCCATTCGAGCGCGGCGCTGAGGTCCGTCTTCCAGATGTTGCGGCCGTTGATCGCGCCCACCGAAAGCACGCTCTGTGCAGGCAGCTTCTGGGCGGCCAGCGCGACCTCTTCGCGTGCGTTGATCGCGTCGATGTGCAGCCCGTCGACGGGCAGCGAGCAGGCAAGGTCCAGATTCTCCTGGAGCGCGCCAAAGTAAGTCGCGAGCAGCAGCTTCACGCCGCGCACCTCGAAGCCCTCGTACGCCGTCGCGAAGGCGGCGCGCCATGCCGGGTCGAGTTCGGTCACGAGAATCGGCTC
>DATBXG010000714.1:0-2971 GCA_036514415.1 Paraburkholderia sp. | reverse complement strand
GCCGCATCGGCGGGTCCGCGTGGACAAGCCGGACAACCACGCCATTCGGCGCAATCAGCTCGCGCTTGCCGTCGAGGTGTTGGCCAGGATCGCCGCACAGCAGTTGTAGCTCGCGCACACCACGATCAGGCGTGCCAACCGTAAGCCACAGCGTCAGGTTATGTGCCGACAGGATCGCCGTCTTCGGGCTGTCGGCCGGAAAAATCGCGTCGATCCGAAAGCCAAGCTGGCCAGTGAAGAACTGCATCGTCTCAACGAGATCCGTGCAGGTCATCGGTACGTGGAAGCCACGGATATCATCGATCAAAGGTTGATAGTTGGTCATGATGTTGCGTCACATTGAGTAAAGACGGCCGCCGGACGGCGGAACTAACACCAGAAAAATTCCTTCTGTCCGGCGGCGGCCCCGTCAGGACGCACGAGATGCCGGCTCGGCGCGGTGCCCGCGACTCGGGCCTCTGCGACAGGCGGATAAGCCCCGAAATCGCGGCATGAGGCACTCCGACGTTGTCATGTTGTTCGACGACCGCTGAGAACCGTTCTCGTAAGTAAGGCATGACGCCCCTCTTCCTCATCCAGAGTGACAAGCTCAGGTGCCAGCGGCATCGGCGAGCGAACCCTGTGCAATCCGCTTGCGATAGACGAAGTACACCACCGAGACCGCCACGAGCCAGGGCACACCCACGATCCACGAGATGTTCCAGAACTCGGTGTCGAGGCCCATTGTGACGAGAATCGCCACGAGCAGCGCGATGCCCGTGATCTGCGCGACCGGAAAGAACGGCATCCGGACCGGCAGCGTGCGGCCGCGCCACGCGCGCCGGAAACGCAGGTGCGTGACGAGAATCACGATCCACACGAAGATACCGCCGAAGAGCGCGATGCCGAACAGGTAGTTATACGCAAGCGGGCTAAAGAACGACACTGCCGCGGCAATCAGCGTGCCCACACCCGAAATCAGCGTCGCGACAAGCGGCGTGCCGTTGGCCGAGACCTTGCCGATCCACGATGGCGAGTAGCCGCCGCGCGCCAGCGAAAACAGCGTGCGCGACGCGAGATAGATATTCGTATTCATGCTCGACAGCGCCGCCGTGATCACCACGAAGTTCATGACACCTGCCGCGTGCGCAATGCCGGCATGGGCGAACAGCTTCACGAACGGGCTTTGCTGCACGACCTTCGCCCCCGCTTCCGTCCACGGCAGATACGCCACCATGATGCCGAGCGCGAGAATATAGAACAACGTGAGACGCAGCACCATCGAGCGCAATGCGTTAGGAATCGCCTTCGAGGGATCCTTCGCCTCACCCGAAGTCACTGCCACGATCTCCACGCCATAGAACGAGAAAATCGCCATCAACACGCCCATCCAGACGCCACCAAAACCATGCGGCATGAAGCCGCCCGGCAGTCCGGTCAGGTTGTGCAGACCCACCGCCGCCGTGCCCGTGCCGATGCCGAACAGATGCGAGAGGCCCACTACGATGAACGCGAGAATCGCCGCCACCTTGATCAGGGCGAACCAGTATTCGAACGAGGCGAAATTCTTGACCGAGCGGCAATTCACGTAGATGAGCGCGATGCCAAACGCGAGCGACCACATCCAGACAGGCACTTCCGGAAACCAGAAGCGCATGTAGATTCCCCCCGCGATCGCCTCGCCGCCCACGGCCACGACTTCGATGACCCAGTACGTGTAGCGCACGACGAAACCGGTCCAGCGGTTCACATACATTTCGGCATACGTACCGAATGAGCCCGCCGTCGGATGCGCGACCGCCATTTCCGCGAGGCTGAACACCATGATGACCGCAATACACGCGGCGATCGCGTAACTGATGAGCACAGCCGGGCCCGCGTAGCCAATGGCGATGCCGCTGCCCATGAAGAGGCCCGTGCCAATCGCGCCGCCTATGCCGATCATCGCGATCTGGCGCTGCGAAAGTGCCTTGTTCAGGCCTGTTTCGCGTGAGGTGATACTTGTGTCTTCCATGTCGTTGCTCCCTTGTGAGAGTCGGATTGCGTCGATGGGTCAGGCAGCGGGCAGCAGCGCGGACAGGCTGTCGATCACGGCGGGCTGCGTGAGCACGCCCGGCGAAAGGCGAATCGTCTGGCCACGCGTATCCACGAGCACACCGTGGGTGGCGAGCATCGCTTCGAGCGCGCGGGCATCCACATGCGCGGGCAGTTCGGCCATCACGCTGCCGCCGCGCTCGCTGTCATTGCGCGGCGAGCGCAGCGCGTAGCCCTTGGCATCGCACAGCGCAATGAGCCGCTTCGCGAGCGCGAGATTGTGCTCGCGCATGCCGGCCGCCGCGGGCGAGAGTCGCCACGCGAATCCGGGGGCGGAGGCCACGAACGGCAGAAACGAAGGCGTGCCGTGGTCGAAGCGGCGGGCGTCCGGTGCGAGCGCGAAGCGCCCGAGGTCCCAGTTGAAGGGATCGGGCTGGCTGAACCAGCCTTGCACCATCGGCTCAAGTTTTTCGTCGATCAACGCCGGTGCCAGATATGCGAGGCCGGTGCCAGGCGCGCCGCAGAGCCACTTGAGCGTGGTGGTGGCCGCAAAGTCGACGCCCGGCTGCGCGACGTCGAAATCGAGAATGCCCGCGCCCTGCGTGATATCCACCGCAATCAGGCTGCCTTGCGCGCGGCCGTGCGCGACGAGGCGCGCGAGATCGGCGCGTTTCGAAGCCGTGGACGTGACCCAGGTGACGATGGCGAGCGCCACATCGTCCTGCCAGCGCGCGATGAAGGCGTCGTCGCTCACGAAAGACGCCCCGCTTTCGAGCGCAACCGTGTCGAGCGTGAAGCCCAGCACATTGGCCAGATTGCTCAACATATAGTGAAGGCTTGGGAAGCAGTCGCCCGCGATCAGCACGCGACGGCCCGCGAGACGCTCGCGTCCCAGCGCGCCGACGAAGCGCGCGAACGCGTCCGTGACGTTCTCCGCCGCGAACACGGCGTGCGCGGG
>DATBXG010000713.1:0-4096 GCA_036514415.1 Paraburkholderia sp. | reverse complement strand
CCGCAGCCGGAGTCGCTTTGGCGACATCTGGCCAGCCAGGCCGGCTCGTTCGACGCGCCGGTTGGCGCGGGGCCGCTCACGCGCGATCTGCAGGTGGACATTGCCGTGATCGGCGCCGGCTATTCCGGCCTGTGCGCCGCCTACGCGCTGCAGCAACGCGGCGTGTCATGCGCGGTGCTCGACGCGAATCCGGTCGGGTGGGGCGCGAGCGGGCGCAACGGCGGCGTCGTGTCGTCGAAGTTTCGCCCGTCGTTTTCGGCGATCGCAAGTGCGCACGGCATCGATGTCGCGAAGCGCATGCACCGCCTCGCTCACGAGGGCATGCGCACCGTCGAGGCGCTGGTCGAGGAGTACGCAATCGGGCGCGCCCGGTTCGAGCGCACCGGCAGCCTGCGCTGCGCCCATACCGCGCGCGCGCTCGCGTCGATTGTCGCGGAAGCCGAGTGGGTGCGTGCCGCGCTGAACGACCGCTCGATGACGGTGCTCTCCCACGACGAAGTGAGCGCCGAAACCGGCTCGACCTGCTTTGTCGGCGGCGTGCTCAGCGCCGACGCCGGCACGATCCTGCCGCTCGAATACGTGTTGGGCATCGCGCGCGCGCTCGCATCACGCGGTGTGCCGATCCATACGTCCACGCCCGTGCTCGCAATTGAGCGCACGCCAGGCGTTGCCGGTGTCACGCTGCGCACGCCAGGTGCGCAGGTGCGTGCGCGCCAGCTGATCGTCGCGACGAATGCCTACTCGGACCTGACGCCCGCGACCGATGCCATGCGCCGCGAGCTGGTGCCGTTCCGCAGCGCCATGATCGCGACCGAACGGCTGCCCGCCGAACTGGACGCGAAGCTGATGACGCAGCGGCGCAGCTACACCGAAACGCGCCGGATGATGAAGTGGTTCCGCCGCGCGGACGGCCGCATGCTGTTCGGGGGGCGCGACGCGTTCGGCAAGGAAGGGCAGGACACCGGCTTCGAGGCGCTGCGCCGGGCAATGGTGGGACTGTTCCCGGATCTCGCCGATATTCGCGTCGAGTTTCGCTGGTCCGGCTATGTCGGCATGACTTTCAACGCGCTGCCGCATGTGGGCCGCGCGGACCACGCGACGGTGTTCTGCGTCGGCTATAACGGCACGGGCGTGGCCATGGCGAGCCTGATCGGCAGGCACGCGGCCGCGCTCGCTCTTGGCGAAACGCCCGATCTTGCGCTGCTCGCGCAGGACGGGCTGCGCCCCGTGCCCTTTCACTCGCTGCGCGCGCCAGGTGTCAGACTCGTGGCCGCGTGGTATCAGTTCCTCGATGCCATGGGGGCATGATGACTACTGCCAGAGCACTTGTTTCAGAGGCCGGAACCGCACCGATGCAACACGACGAGACCGCAGCCGCGCGGCACCATCAGCGCCGCGAGAACCGCACGATGCTGCTGCTGATGGCGCCCGCGCTGGCGGTGATCGTGATCCTGCTCGTCGTGCCGCTGGCCTGGCTGTCGTGGCAGTCGGTGCGGCAGGACGGCGGCTTCACGCTCGCGAACTACTATCGCGTGTTCAGCGGCACCTATCTCGACACCTTCCTGCTTACGTTCAAGCTGAGCCTGATCGTGACGGGCGTGGCGATCCTGCTCGGCTATCCGGTGGCTTTTCTCGCCGCCTCGGTACGGCCTCAATTCACCGCGCTGATTCTCGGCATGGTGATCCTGCCGTTCTGGACGAGCGTGCTGGTGCGCACCTACGCCTGGCTCGTGCTGCTGCAGCGCACCGGCGTCGTCAACAACCTGCTGCTGGCTTCGGGCCTCGTCGATCACCCCGTGCAGCTTGCCTACAACGAGTTCGGGACGATCGTCGCGATGGTGCACATCCTGCTGCCGTTCATGGTGTTGCCGCTCTATTCGGCGATGCAGAAAATCCCGACCAATCTTTCGCAGGCGGCCGCGAGTCTGGGCGCGACGCCGCTGCATGCCTTCCTGCGCGTGTTCCTGCCGCTTTCGCTGGGCGGCGTGGTCGCGGGCGTCACCCTCGTTTTCGTGCTGTGCCTGGGCTTCTACATCACGCCCGAGCTGATGGGCGGCGGCAAGTCGATCATGGTGTCGATGGTGGTTAGCCGCAACGTCGAAATCTACAACAGCTGGGGGGCGGCGAGTTCCGTGTGCGTCGTGCTGCTGCTCTGCGTATTCGCGATCTTCTATCTGGCGAGCCGCGTGATTCCGCTCGACAAGACCCTGGGGGCGAAATGAGACCGAACCCGTTCGTGCGCGGCGCGCTGATCGCGCTGGTGGTGCTGATCCTCGCGTTCCTGATGATTCCCGTGCTGATCGTCGTGCCGCTGTCGTTCTCGGACACGCGCTTCATGACGTTTCCGCCGCCCGCGTTGTCGCTGCGCTGGTACGAGTCGTTCTTCGGCAATCCCGAGTGGCTGGCGGCCGCGCGCGTCACGCTGATCGCTTCGCTGTCCGCCGCCTGCATTGCGACGCCGGTTGGCGTGGCGGCGGCCTATGCGATCGAGCACGGCGAGCATCCGCTGATCCGCCCGCTGAAGACCGTGCTGATGCTGCCGATGATCGTACCGATCATCATCGTTGCGGTGGGCGTGTTTTTCGTCTATTCGAAGTTCGGCTATGTGAACACGCTCGGCGGCCTGATTGTTGCCGATGCGATGCTCGGGCTGCCGTATGTGCTGATTTCGGTTGGCGCCGATCTGCGCTCGTTCGATCATGCCCAGGAGATGGCGGCGCGCAGCCTCGGCATGAACCGGCTGCGCAGCTTTCTGACCGTGACGCTGCCGCAGATCCGTTCGAGCGTGATCTCGGGCGCGGTGTTCGTGTTCATCCAGGCGCTCGACGAAACGGTGGTGGCGCTGTTCGTTTCCGGCGGCGACAACCAGACGCTCACGCGCCGGATGTTCGTCACGCTGCGCGACGAAATCGATCCGACCATCGCGGCGATCAGCACGATGCTGACCGCGCTGACGCTTGCGCTCGTGCTCCTTGTCGTCGTCAGCCGGCGTAGCGGGCACGGCAATGTCCAGCCGGCGCGCGCCTGAGTTTGAGCTCGAGCCTCTTTCCCGCGACGGAATCTCACATGACAGAGAATGCCCTGAAGTTCTATATCGATGGCGCGTGGGTTGCGCCCGCAGGCAACGCTCGCCTGCCGGTTATCGATCCTTGCACCGAACAGCCCTTCGCCGAAATCGCTATCGGTGACACGCGCGACGTCAATCGCGCGGTGGACGCTGCAAAACGCGCCTTCGAATCGTTTTCGCAGACCACGCCGGCCGAACGCGTCGCCCTCGTGCGCCGCATTCTGGAGATGTACCTGGTGCGCTACGACGAGATCGCCGCGGCCATCTCGCGCGAGATCGGCGCACCGAATGCGCTTGCGCACGAATGGCAGGCCGGTATCGGCCGCCGCCATCTGGATGAGCTGCTGAGGACGTGCGAGAGCTTCGTCTGGGAGCGAGACAAGGGAACCACGCGCGTGCGTTATGAGCCGGTTGGCGTCGTCGCGCTGATTACGCCGTGGAACTGGCCGATCAACCAGATCGTCTGCAAGGTCGCGCCAGCGCTGGTCGCCGGCTGCACGATGGTGCTCAAGCCAAGCGAGATCTCGCCGCTGAACGCAGTGCTGTTCGCCGAGGTGCTCGATGCGGCCGGCGTGCCGCCTGGGGTGTTCAATCTCGTGCAGGGCGACGGGCCGTCAGTGGGCGCACCGCTGGCGGCGCATCCGGATATCGACATGGTGTCGTTCACGGGCTCGACGCGCGCCGGCATCCAGATCGCGCAACTCGCGGCGCCCACGGTCAAGCGCGTGCATCAGGAACTGGGCGGCAAGTCGGCGAACCTGCTGCTCGACGATGTCGATTTCGAGGATGCCGTGACGAAAGGCGTGAACGCCTGTTTCGGCAACAGCGGGCAATCGTGCAATGCGCCGACGCGCATGCTGGTGCCCGTCGCGCGTCACGCACAAGCGGTCGAGATCGCGCGCCGCGCCGCGATGGCGCATCGGGTCGGTCCGGCCGATGCGCCCGGCACGACGATGGGGCCGGTGGTCAGCGACGTGCAGTTCGGCCGGGTGCAGGCGTTGATCGGTGCGGGTATCGCAGAGGGCGCAA
>DATBXG010000712.1:0-13536 GCA_036514415.1 Paraburkholderia sp. | reverse complement strand
CGAGCGTCCTGCTGCTCGACGAGCCGTTCTCGGCGCTGAATCCGTTGTTGCGCGAAGACTTGCGCTCCCAGCTTGCCGACGTGTTCGCTCGATGGAAGATGCCGGTCGTGATGATCACGCACGACGTAGACGACGTTCTTGCATTGGCAGACGTCGCATTTGTCGTCGAGTCCGGTCACGTGACGCGCGAAGTCGACGTGCGAGGCGCTGGGTCATCAGCGAAGACGACGCAGGCATTGAGGCAGGAAATAACCATGGAGCCGCGTGGCGATCATTGGCACCGCGTGCGTGAGTTGCTGCACGTAAGGGCGGAGTGCTGACACGACAGCCTTTGACCGAAGCCGGGGGCAGGTTGTGTTGGGCAGCGGGACGTGTCGTTTTGATGCAGCCAGCTTCTTACTCGACGCGCAGCGCGGAGCGCGAGCTGAATATGCCAGGGTGAACGGCAAGCGTGACTCGAACAATCACCGGCGCTGGCGCGCCATATCTGGAGAATCGCAATGAAAACGACTGCACGCAACCAGTTGGCAGGGACAATCGATTCCGTCACAGCGGGGCCGGTCACCACGCAGGTTTCCGTCACGTTACCCGGCGATCATCAGGTGGTCGCGACCATCACGACTGCCGCCGCCGAGCGGCTGAACGTCCAGCCCGGAAAGAAAGCCATCCTGCTGGTAAAGGCATCGGCAGTCGTGCTCGTTGCCGACTTCGACGGCTATACGCTCTCCGCCCGCAATCAGTTTCAAGGCACAATATCCCGCCTGGAGCGCGGGGCGGTTTCCTCGCTGGTGGAGTTGACGTTGCCGGGCGAAACGAAGCTGGTTTCGACCGTAACCAACGACGCTGCCGATGCGCTCTCGCTTTCGGTCGGAATGGCGGCAACTGCCGTGTTCAAGGCCTATTCCGTGATGGTGGCGGTCGCCACCTGACGGGCTTGCAACACAGGAGAGGGCAAAAGGCACTAGCATGATCGTTCCATTGCCCCTTTCCTCAGAATGAGCTCAGCCGATGAGCTCCGTCGACCTGGCAATTTCCGGTCCGCTCACTCAGGCGATCACCTCAGTGATGTTTAATCCGCCGCCGCTTGCCAGAACGTTTGCTTGTACACGGTCAATGTGGACGACTCGTGCGACCCGTCGGCAAGAAACACCATGGGCATCGACAGCCAGGATAGGCAGACAAAGCGCCGCCATGTGCGGCGCCTGTGACGATCAGCGATTTGACGGCACGTCGCACGGTAGGTGAGTCGGTTCGGCAGCTGGACGATGGGTAACTGATCGTTCCGGAAGACTCAGCGTCCATCAGTCCGGGGCGCACCGGGCGTGGCGCGTGCGCCGTGACTGCATGCGCGGATTGAGTTCGATGAAGCGCGATGCCATCAGTGCGTAGAGCAACTGGCGAAGGCGGTCGGCAAACGTCATGTGACAACTCCGTGTCATGGTTTTGGTCCCCAACCGATGCAATCGTCGTGCCATCGTGCAGCAGGGGGCTCGTGCGGCGTCGAAAATGTTCGTTGTGCATGGCGCATTGGTCACGAGCGTTCCTGTTACGCATGTGCTCAACCGTTCATCACGGCGCCGCCGTTCACGCCGACAATCTGCCCCGTCATGAAGCTCGCCGCGCCGGAACTCAGGAACCGTACGACCTCGGCAATCTCATCAGGCGTGCCGAGGCGCTTGAGCGGGTAGCGTGCGGCTTCGTCTTCGATATAGGTGTCGCCGAGCGCTTCGACCATCGGCGTGAGCACGCCGCCGGGCGCGACCGCGTTCACGCGCACGCCATGCGGCGCAAGCTCGCGTGCGAGGCTTTTGGTGAACGCGATGATGCCGCCTTTCGCTGCGCTGTAGTGACTGAGGTTCTCGCAGCCGATCTGGCCGAGGTCGGACGCGATATTGACGATCGACCCGCAGCGCTGCTGTTTCATCAAACACGCGGCTTCGCGCGAAAAGTAGAACGCGCCGTAAAGATGCACCTTCATCATCCTGTCCCACGCGGCGTCGGTGAGCTCGGTCACTGGCGCTTCCTGCAGGATTCCCGCGTTGTTGACGAGCACGTCGAGCCGTTCGATGTGCGCGAAAAGGCTGCGTGCGCAGGCGGGATCGGCAACGTCTCCAGCGGCCACCGTGCAGCGCGCGCCGAGCGCTTCAACTTCTTTGCACAACCCGGCGAGCGCGGGACTGGAGGGCAGGTCGTTGACGATCACATGGGCGCGCTCGCGTGCGAACGCGTGCGCGATCGCGCGACCAATGCCGCTTCCCGCGCCCGTTACGAGGCAGCTCATGGCCTCGTCGCGCGCCGGTTCGAATGAATCGGTTGATTGCATGATCAACGGGTGATTCCGGATTGTGATGCTGCCGATTCTAGGGCTGCTTTTTTTTGACGGCCAGCTTTCGCGAGAGGTTGCACAAGCCGTACGCCATGGTCAGCGCTGGCGCGTGCGCGCTCCCTTTGAGAGGGCATGTCGCACCGTGATAGGGCAGCCGCGCTCGATCCTGCATGAGTTGCTTGTTGCCTGCATGCAGTGCTTTCGCGGATAGATCCCGTGGGCAAAGGATTTTCGATGAGCTGGCAAGCTTCCTGCTTGGTACGAGGCGTCACGGGATGAGCGTTGAGTTCAGCTATTGACAGGAAAACTAGGGTTCCGGTCCGCGGGATACACAGTGCGGATGACTGGTCCGAGAGTTTTCCGGCTCCAGCTTCAAGGGGCTCCACGGAGGGATAAAAGCCCGGGAGATGCGCAAGACAAGCGCGCCTCCCGTGTCCATTTTCCCTTCATGATCAGGAGCCTCAGGTATGCCGTCCGGTTTGAAAAAAGCGTTGCGCACGCTCTCAGTCGCCAGCACTCTCGCCGCTTCCGCACTGTTCGGTTCGCCGGCAGTCCACGCAGCCGAGCCGCTCAAGATCGGCACCGTCGTCTGGATCGGCTATGGGCCGTTCTACGTTGCCGAAGCCCTCGATCTCTACAAGAAGTACGGCCTCGCGGTCAAACTCCAGTACTTCACCGACCCCGGCCTGCTGCCCGCCGCGCTAACCAGCCATTCGGTCAACGGTGTGATGCTCACCTATGATCAGGTCGTCGGCTCGGTCGCCAAGGGGCTCTCCGAAAAGGTCGTGATGCCCATTGACTTTTCCGCGGGTGCCGACGCGATCGTCGCCTCGGGAGACATCAAGTCGGTGGCGGACTTCAAAGGCAAGAAGATCGCCTTCAATCCGCTCTCGCCGTCGGACTTTCTGCTGAGCTACGCGCTGCAGACGAGCGGCCTGAGCGACAAGGACATCCACTCCGTGAACATGACGCCCGAGGGCATTCCGGGCGCGATGCTCTCGGGCAGCCTGCCAGTTGGCGTGACCTACGAGCCGAACGTCTCGCAGATCGTCAACTCTGGTAAGGGCAAATTCCATGTGGTCTACTCGTCGCGCAATGCGCCGGGCCTGATCGCCGACGTGCTGGTGTTCGACCAGTCGTTCATCGACGCGCATCCGGCCGAAGTGAAGGGCATTCTGCAAGCCTACGCGGACGGCCTTGCCTACATGAAGAGCCATCCCGACGACGCCGACAAGATCATCGCCAAGGTGCTCGGCGTCAAGCCCGCGGACGTGAAGGCGCAACTGGACGGCGTCTACAACATTCCTGTCGCGGAGATGCCGCAGAGCTTCGTGAAGGGGCCGACCACGCGGTCTTACTACACGAGCGGCGCCGTGATCGGCAACCTCCTGCTGAAGAAAGGGCAGATCAGCTCGCTGCCTCCTACCGAGAAGACGATCGACGCGCAGTTCGTCAACCAGCTCGCGAGGTAAGTGCCATGGCCGCGATCTACCGTTATCGGGACGCGCTGGTGCCCAATAGCGCTGCTATCGCCTATGCGCTCGGCGGTTATGCGCTCGGTGTCGTGATGCTGTGCTCGCATGTCGCGTGGGTCGCGGCCGCTGGTGTCGTGCTGCTCGCGCACGCGATGATCATCGGCGCCTATCTGCTGCACGACGCGGCTCACCTGGCGCTCTTCCGCACGCCTGGTGCAAACGAGCGGCTCGGCACGGTCATGGCCTGGCTGACCGGCGCCTGCTATGCGCCATTCAGCGCGCTGCGCCACAAGCACATGCGTCATCACGTGGACCGCGCAGACATCGTGACGTTCGACGCCAAGGCGTTCCTGCTGGAGCTGCCCGCCAGCGTGCGGCGCGTCATCGTGCTGCTCGAATGGCTCTATGTGCCAGCCATCGAACTCGTGATGCACGGCTACGTGATGGTCATGCCGTTCCTGTACGAGGAGGGGCGCGGCCAACGGCGGCGCGTGGTCGTGGTCACGCTGATCCGTGCCGCACTGTTCAGCGTGCTCGGCTGGGTCTCGGCCAAGGCGGTGTTGCTCTACATGCTGGCGTGGTTCATCTGCCTCACCGTGCTGCGCTTCGCCGATGCCTATCAGCACACGTACGACGCATTCGCGGTACTAAAGGGCAACGGCGCGATCCCCGACGACAAGGTGCGCGACCGAGTCTACGAGCAGCGCAATACCTATTCGAACCTCGTCTCGGTGCGCTTTCCGGTGCTCAACCTGCTGCTGCTGAACTTCTCGTATCACAACGCGCATCACGACCGGCCCATCGAGCCGTGGTACCGCCTGCCGCGCGCGCATCGCCAGTTGTACGGCAACGACGACAGCCAGGTCATTCCCATGTCGCGGCTGCTGCGCGGCTTTCACCGGCATCGCGTGACGCGTCTGCTTTCGGCCGACTATGGATCGATGGATGTTACGCGCAGGCAGGTGGACGATTTCTATGGCGCAGTGGGGGTGTCATTCCTCACCGCGGTCTGACTGGCCAGCCGGGGCGCGTCTCGCTGAACTGGCGCGCCCCCGTCGACAACCTCGCACGCGCTACCCGATCACAGGATCGCTCAATGAAATCCCACCTGATGCAGCACCTGAGCTGGGTTGATTACCGCCAGCGCATTCTCGGCGACGGGGCTATCGTGCTGCTGCCCTGCGGCGCGCTGGAGCAGCATGGCCCGCATCTTCCGCTCGGCACTGACGCGCTGTTGTCGAGCGCGGTGGCGCTCGACGTCGCGCGCCAGCTTGGTGGTATCGTCGCGCCCGCGTTCAACTACGGTTACCGCTCGCAGCCGAAATGTGGCGGCGGACAGCATTTTTGCGGCACGACGAGTCTCGACGGCAACAACCTGAGCCAGATGACGCGCGATGTGATCCGCGAATTCGCGCGTCATGGTGTGCGCCGGCTCGCGTTGATCGATGGGCACTACGAAAACCAGTGGTTCCTCACGGAAGGCATCGAGCTGGCGATGCGCGACCTCTCGCTGCAAGGCACACGCACACCGCCGCTGCGTGTCGTGCGGCTGGAGTACTGGGATTTCCTGACCGGGCCCACGCTTGCCAAGGTGTTTCCCGAAGGGTTCCCCGGCGTCGCGCTCGAGCACGCGGCAGTGATGGAAACGTCGATGATGCTGCATTACCACCCCGACCTGGTCTCGACGGACAAGATTCCCGACGACGGCCCCGCCGACTTTCCTGCATACGACACCTACCCGACGCGCACGGGCTGGGTGCCGCTCTCGGGCGTACTTTCGTCGGCGCGCGGCGCGAGTGCCAAAAAGGGCGCGTTGCTCGCGCAAGAAGTGGCCGAACGGGTGGCCCGCGCGTTGCGCGCGGAATTCTCTGACCTGTCCTGAACGGAAACGGGAGCGAGCCGGACATGACCCAAGTCGTGCGAATGTGGCCCCTGCTGACTGCGATGCACCGTTACGACAAGTCGGTGTCGACGCGCCATCGCGGCGCGGGCGTCGAGATCGACGCGCCGATCCTTGCGTACCTCATCGAGACGCGTAACGGGCGCATCCTTTATGACGTCGGGTGCGATTACAACAAGATAGCGAATCCTGAACTGCGCGCGCGTTACTACGAGACGGACGACGCGCCGCTGCCCGTGCCGCAAATGTCGAAAGCGCAGCGCATTCCGGGGCATCTCGCGCGGCTGGGTCTGCAGCCGTCCGACGTGGATGTCGTCATGGTCGGCCATCTGCACTTCGACCATGCGGGCGGGCTCTGCGATGTTTGCGGGTGCGATATTCACGTGCACGAGGACGAACTGGCGGCAGCGCGCGCACAGGCTGACCACGGCTACTTTCAGGACGATTTCGCCGGCGACTTTCGCTGGCGTGTCCAGCGCGAAGAGTATGAACTGGCACCCGGCGTGCGTGCGATCAACACGCCTGGGCACACGGCTGGGCACATGTCGCTCTGGATCGAGCTGCCCCAGGGCCGGCCGGTGATTCTGGCAGGCGACGCCGCCGACCTGACCGAGAACCTCGAAGAAGAGGTCGCACCCGGTTTGTGCTGGATGGACCGCGAAGACCTTGCACTCGCAAGCATCCGCAAGCTCAAGACGCTGGCGCGCGAGACAGGCGCAGTGGTCTGGCCGAATCACGATATTGCGTTCTGGCGCACCGTAAGCGGAGCAAGCGCATGGCACTCCTGACGAGTCAGGCAGAAGCGGCAGGCGTGCTCGCGGGCGCCTGGCTCGACTGGCCCGCTGCGGGCGAGCGGGTTCCGCAACGCTATCGCGGTGTGTGGCGGCGCACGCTGTTGCGCAGCGCGGCGGGGCACGAGGACCGTGCAACGCGCGTCTTCTGGCTGCAAACGGCGCGTGTGCACGTGGACCTGCGCGTGAGCGCGGAGCGGTCCGGTCTCGATGGCGTGAGCGGCCTCGATGCCATGCCGCGCGACATGCTGGTCGAACTCGCGCGGCAGCAGGGCTTCGCGGGCTTTACCGAGGTCGTGCCGGGCGCACCCGAAGTTTGCGCCTGGCATCGCCACATCGACTTCAGTCCGCCGGCCGGCACGCGCGATATCGGCACGATGTATTTCGAGTCGCCCGACGCGCTGCTCGAAGACGGCGTGGACGCCCCCTATCACGAGCGCTGGGAACGCGAGCCGGCTTCCGTTGGCCCGACGTGGGCAGCGCGTCTGCCGCACGAGGCATTGCTGGCTGCGGGCGCGCTGCACGGATCGCCGGCGGAGTACGCGCCCGATGACACGCCAATGGGCTTTCTGGCACGCGCCGGGACGTACTTCATGTTTGCGCGTGCCCGTCCTTCCAGCGCGACCGCATGGCTTGCACGGCATCGCGGACGCACGCTGGCCCAGGTTGTCGGCGACCCGTCGGTCTCTCTCGAACAAGCCCGCGCGCTTCTCGATTTTGAAATATCGCTCGGGCATGTTGCGGCAGCCCCTGGCACGCTTCCTGTAATTGACGTGTCGACGCATCCGTGGCGCGAGGGGGGCACCCTGCCCTTTCGGTTCGACCCGGATATCGAAATTGCCGAACCCCATGGATTCACTGACTCAAGGAGCAACCATGTCGACGACTGAACACGCGAGCGCTCGCAAAATGCTGGCCCCACGAGTCGAGACCAAAACCCGGTCTGCGCCGTTATGGGCCGTACGCGGCGAAATCAGCCGCCGCGCCTATATCGGATTCGCCTTGACGGGTCTGATCGTGCCGCTTCTTGCCTGGTGGGCGCTGTCCCTGTCCGGGCTCGTCGATCCGACCTTCATGCCGGGGCCGGGCGCCGTCGTGCATCGGCTCGCGAGCTGGTGGACCGACGACGGTCTCGCCGACGACATCTGCATCAGCGTCTATCGCGTAGTGGGCGGCTGGGCGCTTTCGGCCGTGTTCGCGCTGCCGCTCGGCCTGCTGATCGGCACGTTTCGCCCCGTGCAGGCGCTGCTCGAGCCGCTCACCGACTTCATCCGCTACATGCCCGCGGTTGCGTTCATCCCGCTCGTGATGCTGTGGATCGGCATTGACGAAGGATCGAAGATCGCGATCATCTTCATCGGCACGTTCTTTCAGATGGTGCTGATGATTGCCGAGAACGTACGCGCGGTGCCCATTGCGCAGATCGAAGCCGCGCTGACGATGGGCGCGACGCGCGAGGAAATGATCCGCCTCGTGATCTTCCCGTCTTCGCGCCCGGCCATCGTGGACACGCTGCGCATCACGATGGGTTGGGCCTGGACCTACCTCGTGGTCGCCGAACTCGTTGCGGCCAACTCGGGCCTCGGCTACGCAATCCTCAAGGCGCAACGCTATTTGCAGACTGACCGCATTTTCGGCGGGATCCTGCTGATCGGCCTTATCGGGCTCCTGATCGATCAGGCATTCCGGCTCGTTCACCGGCTTTGTTTTGGAAAATGGATGGCCAAGCGATGATCAACTCTTCCTCGAAAATCTCCATCGAACGGGTATCGAAGTACTTTGGGCGCGGCAGCGACCAGGTGCGTGCGCTCGCCAACATCGAACTCGACGTTCAGGAGAACGAGTTCGTCACGCTGGTGGGTGCCTCGGGCTGCGGGAAATCCACCTTGCTGCGCATTCTCAGCGGGCTCGAAACGATCGACGAAGGCGCGATACGCGTCGACGGCCAGTCGATCGACGGCCCCGGCGTAGACCGCGCAATGGTGTTCCAGCACTACAGCCTCTACCCGTGGCTCACGGTTCGCCAGAACATCCAGTTTTCGCGGCGGCTCAAGACCAACCGGCGCGACCTGAGTTCGAGCGCGGTGGAAGTGGCGAGCGGGCGCGCGGACGCGCTGCTACGCTTGATGGGACTCACGCATGTTGCCGACGCGTATCCGAACCAGTTGTCGGGCGGCATGCAGCAGCGCGTGGCGATTGCTCGGGCGTTGCAGGGCAAGCCATCGATCCTGCTGATGGACGAGCCGTTCGGCGCGCTCGACGCGCAGACTCGCGAGGTGATGCACGATCTGATCCTGCATGTGCATGCACTGGAGAAGTCCACCATCGTGTTCGTCACCCACGACGTGGAAGAGGCCATCTATCTTGGCCATCGCGTCGTGCTGATGGCGCCGCGGCCGGGACGCATCGACACGATCTACGACGTGCCGCTGCCTGCTGTACGCAATCCTGAGATGAAGCTTGCGCCGGAATTCACCGCGCTCAAGCGCGAGATTCTGGCGCGCATTCGCGAGACGTCGGGCATGAAGACCGATCTCGAGATGCTGGAGCAGCTCACGCGCACGGCGGCCTGAGCCGTGCAGCGGCGCGCCGCGCGTTTAGCCGCGCGGCGCCAACGTCTCCAGTGCGGCGAGCAGATCGTCCGAGTGCGCGGTGACGGCGAGATACCCGCCCTCGATGCGCAGCAGCCGGATCGCGTCGGCATGATCGCGCGCCTGCGGCTCGGCGCAGCAGTCTTCGAGCACGAGCACTTCGTAGCCGCGGTCGCTCGCCTCGCGCGCCGTGGTGGTCACGCAAACGCCGGTCGTCACGCCAGTGAGGATCAGCCGCGAAATGCCCGCAACCGTCAGCATGTGATGAAGGTCCGTGGCGTGAAATGCCCCGGTGCCTGGCTTGTCGATCACCGGTTCGTTTTCGCGGGGCTGGAGTTCGTCGATGATCTGCCAGCCCGCTGCCCCGCGCACCAGCAGCCTGCCAAGTGGGCCAAGGCTGCCAATTTCGGCGCCCGCGAGTGCCGTTTTCAGGCGCTTGCTCGCGGGAAGATCCGAGAGGTCGGGGCGATGTCCTTCGCGCGTGTGCACGATTTTCATGCCGAGCGCGGCCGCGCGCTCGCGTACGCGCTGGATACGCGGGACGATGGCGCGGGCAGGGCCGACGTCGGCGCCGCGTGCGCCCATGTAGCCACGCGGGTCGCAAAAGTCCCGTTGCATGTCGATGATGACGAGCGCGGTCGACTCGATCGACAGCGGGCCGGTGATCGGAAAATCATAAGGTTGGGCAGCGATTTTCATGGTTGTGTGCGCAATGATCGAGCCGCCAGTCTAGGTCGACAATATTGCGGATGCGCGCAGGCACCGAACTGAAGCCTGCCGTCTTTGGATGCGCATGAAGATGGTGCGAAACCAACCGAAGTGGTGCTCCTTTGAGGTGAGATCGTGCAGTTTCGACTGGCACGTAATTCGCTTAATGTTGAATCGAGAGGTGCGAAGCAATTTGCATCATCTTAGGATTGCTAGGGTTCCGGTCGCCGCGCTGCAAGGCGTGGCGATGCCTGGTCCGAGAGCCATCCGGTCTTGTTGCCTGCCTCGTATTGAAAGTCGAAGGTGGCGGTAAGGCTCCACGGAGGGATAAAAGCCCGGGAGGTCGCGATGTCGTCGGTATCGCCCTCTCACTGCTTTTGCCTTTACCGATATCAGGAGCCACCATGTCGCCGCAACGATTTGCCGAACCCGTTCCTTCGTCCCAGGTTCTCTGGGAAACCGTCATTCCAGCCGGCACACACTGGTCAGGCGTGTTGCGCCGCGGCCTCGCGCTGCGCCTCGTCGATACGGACGGCGGAGCCAATCTTTCCGCCGTGTTCTACCGCCAGGAAGATCCGCTCGAACGCTACAACATGGCGGATACGCTTAAGGCGCAACACACCGCGCATTTGACGAGCGGCCACGTGCTGTACTCGGACATGGGCCGCGTGATGGCCTCGATCACCCATGACACGCTTGGCTGGCACGATCCGGTGGGCGGTGTCGGCGACGCGAAGCTGTTCGGGCGCCGCTATGGCGAGACGACCTACCAGGCGCAGCGCAACGACATGATCCGCAACGGACGCGACAGCCTCGTGCTCGAACTGGCGAAGCAGGGTCTCGGCGCACGCGATCTGGTCGCCAACGTCAACTTCTTCAGCAAGGTCGCCTATGGCGAGGACGGCTCGCTCACCTGGGTGCCGGGCCATTCGAGTGCCGGAGCGAGTATCGACCTGCGCTTCGAGATGAACACGCTCGCCGCCTTTTCCACGGCGCCGCATCCGCTCGATGCGAACCCGGCCTACGAGCCGAAGCCGGTCAGGCTCATTGCCTACCGCGCCTATGCCGCCGATGCCTGCGTTCCCGACAACGACGCTTGCCGCAGCGCCTGCCCCGAGAATGGCCGCGGGTTCATCAACACCGATCGCCTGTTTGCGTAAGGAGAGGTCATGCCCATCGTCGAAAGCCAACTTGACGCGCAAAGCGCATCGTATGACTTCACGCTGCGCGCAGGCGAGCCGTGGCTGCATTTATTGAAACGCGGTGAAGTGCTGCGTATTCTCGATCTCGAAGGCAATCAGGCCGTCGATACGCTCTTCTACAACAGCGCCGATCCGCTCGAGCGATATAGCGCACAGGACACCATCCGCGAGCAGGGCAACCTGTACCTCACGGCGGGCAGCATCCTGATGTCGAACCTCGGCAATCCCATGCTGACCATCGTGGCCGATACCTGCGGCCGCCACGATACGCTTGGCGGCGCGTGTGCGGCGGAGAGCAACACCGTGCGCTACGCGCTCGAGAAGCGCTACATGCACAACTGCCGCGACAGTTTTCTGAACGCCATCACGCATTGCTCTTGTGGCGCCCATGCGCGCCTGACCAAGCGCGACATCGTCAGCAACATCAACTTTTTCATGAACGTGCCGGTCACGCCGGGCGGCAAGCTAACCTTCGAGGACGGCATTTCGGCGCCCGGCAAATATGTCGAAGTGCGCGCGCATATGGATGTGAGCGTGCTGATCTCGAACTGCCCGCAACTGAACAACCCGTGCAACGGCTACAACCCGACGCCTGTCCGCCTCACCATCTGGGGTGCGGCATGAGCTTCACCAAGGTTCTGGTCGCGAATCGCGGCGAAATCGCCTGCCGCGTGATCCGCACGCTGCGCCGGCTCGGCATTGCATCGGTGGCTGTCTATTCGGAGGCGGACCGGCATGCGCGCCACGTGCTCGAAGCCGATGAGGCCGTGTGCGTGGGCCCGGCTCAGGCGGCGCAGAGCTATCTGAATGTGGCCGCCATTCTCGACGCCGCGCGCGAAACAGGCGCGCAGGCTGTGCATCCGGGCTATGGATTTCTTTCGGAAAACGCAGCGTTTGCTCAAGCCTGCGAAGAGGCGGGAATCCGCTTCATCGGTCCGCGTCCCGAGCAGATGCGCGCGTTCGGCCTCAAGCACACCGCACGGGCGCTCGCGCGCGTGCACGACGTGCCGCTGCTGCCCGGCACCGCTTTGCTGCCTGATATCGCGAGCGCGCAAACCGAGGCCGCGCGCATTGGTTATCCGGTGATGCTCAAGAGCACGGCGGGTGGCGGCGGCATAGGCATGGCGCTGTGCCGCGACGCGCAAGAACTCGAAGCCGCGTTTGCATCGGTCGCGCGTCTGGGTCAGGCGAACTTCGCCAACGCCGGGGTCTACCTGGAGAAGTTCGTCGAGCACGCGCGCCATATCGAAGTGCAGATATTCGGCGACGGCAAGGGCGGCGTGATCGCGCTCGGCGAGCGTGATTGCTCGGTGCAGCGGCGCAACCAGAAGGTGATCGAGGAGACGCCTGCACCGGGCCTGTCCGACGCGGAGCGCGTGGCGCTGCATGCGAACGCGGTGCGGCTCGCGCAGGCGGTGAGCTATGCATCGGCAGGCACGGTGGAGTTCGTGTTCGATACCATCGACCGGCGCTTCTATTTTCTGGAGGTGAATACGCGTCTGCAGGTCGAGCATTGCGTCACCGAGGAAGTGACCGGACTCGACCTCGTCGAGTGGATGATCCGCCAGGCCGAAGGCACGTTGCCGCCATTGGCGACGATTGCGCGCGCGCCGCAGGGCACGAGCATTCAGGTGCGCCTCTACGCGGAAGACCCGCACAAGCAGTTCCAGCCGAGCGCGGGGACGCTGACGCATGTGGAATTTCCAGCGGATGCGCGCGTCGACACGTGGGTCGGAGCGGGCACCGAGATCAGTTCGTTCTACGATCCGCTCCTCGCGAAGCTGATCGTCAAGGGCGAAACGCGCGGGGAGGCGCTTGTCGCGCTCCGGACCGCGCTCTCGCGTACGCAGTTGTATGGCATCGAAACGAACCTCGACTATCTGCGTGCCGTCGCCGGTTCGAGCACCTTCGTGCGCGGCGAGCAGACGACGGGCTTCCTGTCGCGCTTCGCGTTTGCGCCGCATACGATCGAGGTGCTCGACGGCGGCGTGCAGACCACCGTGCAGCAGACGCCGGGCCGCCTCGGCTACTGGGACGTGGGCGTGCCGCCTTCGGGCCCAATGGACGATCTCTCGTTCGATCTCGCCAACGAACTGCTCGGCAATGCGGCCGATGCCGCGGGTCTCGAGTTCACGATGGTGGGCGCGACGCTGCGTTTCAACACCGCCGCGCTTTTCGTGCTCGGTGGCGCACCGCTCGCGGCCACCCTCGACGGCACGCCGGTTGCGTTCTGGCAGGTCCGGCGCGCGGCGCCTGGCGCCGTACTGAGGCTCGGCGGCGTGACGGGCGCGGGCGTGCGCGCGTGCCTCGCCGTGAAGGGCGGCCTGCAGGTGCCGGACTATCTCGGCAGCAAGGCCACGTTTACGCTCGGTCAGTTCGGCGGCCACGCGGGCCGTGCGCTACGGCGCGGCGACGTGCTCCACCTCGCTGAAGACGCCGGCTCGGGCGTGGCGGGCGCTACCCTCGAAGCGGCCCGCATTCCCGCGCTGTCGAACCATTGGACGCTCGGCGTGCTCGACGGACCGCATGGCGCGCCCGACTTT
>DATBXG010000711.1:0-5627 GCA_036514415.1 Paraburkholderia sp. | reverse complement strand
AAGGAAGGCGAAGCGCAGACCGTGGTGATCTAAGCCTGACGCGCTCCCGCACAAAAAAATGCCCGCCATTCATGGCGGGCATTTTTGCTTGTGCGCGCTGCGGTTTGCGTCACAGCACCGTGCGCACGTGCCAAAGCTCCGGAAACAACACGATGTCGAGCATCTTGCGCAGATAAGGCGCGCCGCTGGTGCCGCCCGTGCCCTGCTTGAAGCCGATGATGCGCTCGACCGTCGTCACGTGGCGGAAGCGCCATTGACGGAACGCGTCTTCGAGATCGACGAGTTCTTCTGCCATCTCGTACAAATCCCAGTACTCCGAAGGATTGCGGTACACCTCCAGCCACGCCGCCTCGACCGTCGCGTCGTGTTCGGTGGGCAGCGTCCAGTCGCGCGCGAGGCGCTCGGGCGCGATCGCGAAGCCGCGCCGCGCGAGCAGTCGAATCACTTCGTCGTAGAACGAGGGCGCTTCGAGTGTCGCTTTCACCTGCTCGAAAATCTCGCCCCGATGCTCGTGCGGCTTGAGCATCTGCACGTTCTTGTTGCCGAGCAGGAACTCGATCTGCCGGTATTGGTACGACTGGAAGCCCGACGACGCGCCCAGATACGGCCGCATGGCCGTGTACTCCGAAGGCGTGAGCGTCGACAGGACATTCCACGCCTGCACCAGTTGCTCCATGATGCGCGACACACGGGCGAGCTGCTTGAACGCGGGCGGCAGCGCGTCGCGATGCACGTTGGCGAGCGCCGCGCGCAGCTCGTAGAGCGCGAGCTTCATCCACAGCTCGCTCGTTTGATGCTGCACGATGAACAGCATCTCGTTGTGATCGGGCGAGAGCGGATGCTGGGCGTTGAGTACGGCGTCGAGCGCGAGATAGTCGCCGTAGCTCATCGACTTCGAGAAGTCGAGCTGTGCGTCGTGCCAGCCTTCGCCTTGTGCCGCAGGCGCTTGCGCATCAGGAGCGGGCGCGGCGGCGCCGTGGGTCTCACTCGTGGTTTCCCCCGCATCGGGCATACCCGGGACTTGCATGTGATCGTTCATCTGGCGCTCCTCAGGTCACCGCGCCGCGTTCGGCGAATTCGGGCTTGCGCCAGGACTCGGTGGCGAGCACGTCGCGCAGCGTCTCCACGGCGTCCCACACATCGACGTAGCGCAGATACAGCGGCGTGAAGCCGAAGCGCAGCACGCGCGGCTCGCGATAGTCGCCGATCACGCCGCGCGCGATCAGCGCCTGCATCACCTCGTAGCCGTGCGGATGCTCGAAGCTCACGTGCGAGCCGCGCTGCGCGTGCTCGCGCGGCGTGACGAGCGTGAGGCCGTATGCCTTGCAGCGCGTCTCGACGAGCTCGATGAAGCGGTCCGTGAGCGCGAGCGACTTGCGGCGGATGGCCTGCATGTCGGTTTGCAGGAACACGTCGAGACCGCATTCGACGAGCGCCATCGAAACCATCGGCTGCGTGCCGCACAGATAGCGGCCAATGCCGTTATCCGGCCGATAGACAGGGTTCATCTCGAACGGCGACTTGTGGCCCCACCAGCCCGAGAGCGGCTGCGAGAACGCATCCTGATGACGCTTCGGCACCCACACGAAACCGGGCGAACCGGGGCCGCCATTCAGGTACTTGTAGGTGCAGCCCACGGCGTAATCGGCGTTCGCGCCGTTCAGGTCCACGGGCACGGCGCCAGCCGAATGCGCGAGATCCCACAGCGCGAGCGCGCCCTGCGCGTGAATGTGTTCGGTGAGCGCGCCCATGTCGTGCATCTCGCCGGTGCGGTAGTTCACGTGCGTGATCATCGCCACAGCCACGTCTTCGCGAATGGCGGCGCGCAGCTCGGAAGGATCGTCGACGAGGCGCAGCTCGTAGCCGCGGTCGAGCTGCTCGATGAGCCCTTGCGCGATGTACAGGTCGCTCGGGAAGTTCGAGCGCTCGGAGACGATCACGCGGCGCTTCGGGTCGCGCGCGTTCTGCACGCGCAGCGCGGCGGAGAGCGCCTTGAAGAGGTTGATCGAGATGGTGTCGGTGACGACCACTTCGTCGTCGGCTGCGCCGATCAGCTTCGCGAGCTTGTTGCCGAGGCGCTTGGGCATGGCGAACCAGCCCGCGCTGTTCCAGCTGCGGATGAGGCCTTCGCCCCATTCGGCGCCGATCACGGCTTGCGCGCGCGCGGCCGAGGCCGAGGGCGGCACGCCGAGCGAATTGCCGTCGAGATAGATGGTGCCGGCCGCGAGCGTGAATTGCTCGCGCAGGGCGGCGAGCGGATCGGTGCGATCGGCTGCCAGGGCTTCGTTGCGGTCGTTCATGTCTACGTTTCGTCGTGTCGCGGATTGAGCGGGTTAGCGGGGATGCGGTCGTCTTTTCAGGATGAGGCGGCCGATGGCAGCGCGCGCAGCACGGCGCGCACGGGGCTCGCGTCGAGCGTCGAGAACTTCAGCGGCAGGGCGATGAGTTCGTAGTCGCCGGGCGCCACGGCGTCGAGCACGACGCCTTCGAGTATCGCCATGCGATGCGCGCGGATGCGGTGGTGCGCATCCATCGTTTTCGATTCCTGCGGATCGAGCGAGGGCGTGTCGATGCCGATGAGGCGCACGCCGTGAGCCGCGAGCAGATCGATGGTTTGCGGCGCGACGGCGCAAAACGCGCTGTCCCAGCGGTCCTGCGGCGCGTGCGCGTAGGTGCGCAGCAGCACGCGCGGCGGGATGCCTGGCAACGCGCCTTCCACGTGTGCGGGCAGCACGAGCGGCGCGGCGCCTAAGCAATGAATCACGCGGCACGGGCCGATGTACGCATCGAGCGGCACCGCGCCGATCGGCGCGCCTTCGGCGTCGTAATGCAGCGGCGCGTCGGTGTGCGCGCCCGTGTGTGGCGAAAGCGTCACGCGCGCGACGTTGACCGGCGAGCCGGCCTCCATGCGCCACACGCGCTCGACGCCAACGGGCGTATCGCCCGGCCAGACGGGCGTTCCGGGCTGAATCGGCGGGGAAATGTCCTTGATCTGTGTCATCGCAGCGGCGTTTCGTCTCCTGATGCTTCGAATGATAGGCAACCCTACGCGAAATGTGCTTGCGAAAAAAGCGCCGCAAACCTGGTTTGTTGGCACATAATTTGTCTCAAGACGGGAATGGAGACCAAATATGAACGCAATCTCGCTTGATGCTACCGATTGCCGTATTCTCGCCGTGCTGCAGAATGAGGGGCGGATCAGCAATCTGGATCTGGCGGAGCGCATTTCGCTCTCGCCATCGGCGTGCCTGCGCCGTCTGCGACTGCTCGAGGAGCAGGGCGTAGTGGAGCGCTACCGCGCCAGTTTGAACCGGGAGATTCTCGGCTTCGAGATGGAGGCTTTCGTGCAGGTGTCGATGCGCAACGACCAGGAGAGCTGGCACGAGCGCTTCGTCACGGCGCTGCGCGACTGGCCGGAAGTGGTGGGGGCGTATGTGGTGACGGGCGAGACGCACTACCTGCTGCGCGTGCTCGCGCACAACCTCAAGCACTACTCGGACTTCGTGCTCAACAAGCTGTACAAGGCGCCGGGGGTGATGGACATCCGCTCGAACATCGTGCTCACGACGCTCAAGGTGGAAGCGGGCGTGCCTGTGGACCTGATCGCGCAACGCGAGCCGAAGAGCACACAGGCATAGGGGAGAACGGGCGCGGCTGGCCGTGTGCCTCGCCGCCTTGTGCCTACCCGAAGTGCCGGATCAGAGCGACTGGATCTGGTGGAACGCGCCGCCGTGAAACACGAGCGGCGAAGCGTTCTCGCCATCCTCGCGCACGCCGCAGCGCTCCACCTCGCCCACGAAAATCACGTGGTCGCCTTCGTCATAGCGGCTGCGGTTGTGGCACTCGAACCACGCGATCGCGCCGTCCAGCACGGGCATGCCGGTGTCGCCGGCCGCGTGCGAGACGCCCTCGAAACGGTCGCCCTTCACGGTCGCAAAGCGCTTGCACAGGTCGAGCTGCGACGCGGCGAGCACATTGATCACATAATGGCTGTTCGAGCGGAACACGGGCATGGATGCCGAACGCGTGGCGAGGCTCCACAGCACGAGCGGTGGATCGAGCGAGACCGAGTTGAACGAGCTGGCCGTGATGCCGATGAGCTGGCCGTCGGGCGCGCGCGTCGTGATCACGGTTACGCCGGTGGCGAACTGCCCGAGCGCGCGGCGGAAGGCGGCGCCGTCGAAATTGGGCGGGCTGGCGTGGCGGGTCATCGGCGCAGGCCCTCGCGGGGAGCGTCCCCACGTGCCGCGCGCGCGGCGGCGGGAGCGGAAATCGGAATCAACGTCATGTGGAAAATCGGCGAATTGTCACAATTTTAGCGGAAGCGGCGGACGGCGGGTCGCGCGGACCACCGCGCGGTGATGTCTGCAGTTGCGTCGGCACTCACGATCAAAGGAGCGAACAGCATGAGTCAGTCAGTCGAAACGGCCACCCTGGGCGGCGGATGTTTCTGGTGCCTGGAGGCGGTGTATCTGCGCGTGGACGGCGTGAGCGCGGTGGAGTCGGGTTACGCGGGCGGCCATGCGGCAAACCCGAGCTACGAGCAGGTCTGCGACGGCGACACCGGCCACGCGGAGGTCGTGAAGGTGGAGTTCGATCCCGCGAAGATCAGCTACCGCGAGATTCTCGACATCTTTTTCGCGATTCACGACCCCACGCAGCTCAACCGACAGGGCAACGACGTGGGCACGCAGTACCGTTCGGCGATCTTCACGCACTCCGGGGCGCAGCGCGAGACGGCCGAACAGGCGATCCGCGAGCTGGCCGCCGAGGGCGTGTACGACGACAAGATCGTCACCCAGGTGCTGCCGCTCGACGGCAACTATTTCCCCGCCGAGGCGTATCACCAGAACTACTTCGCCCAACACCCGAACCAGGGCTATTGTTCGTTCGTGGTCGCGCCGAAGGTCGCGAAATTCCGCCAGAAGTTCGCGCACCGGCTCAAGGCGGAGTAAAGCGCATTTCCCCGCGCAGGCGCTCCATCTCGTCGGCAATCGCCCGCGCGAGCTTTGCGCACGTAAGCGGCGCCGAGCCCTCCGCCTTGTTGTTCGTCGTGATCAGCACGGGCTGGCCCGCCATCGCGTAGCGCGCGGCCAGTTCCGCGAGCGTGACCCGCGTGTGCGGGTCTTCGTCGACGAGCTTGTCGAACGGCTCGTAGCGCGCCTTTGCCTGCTCGTACTTGAAGCCGCTGTGCAGGCTCCAGCGCACGATCAGCGGGCCGGCGGGCGTTTCGCCGTCCATCAGCGCGAGCGCCGCCGCCTGGCGCAGCGGGTCCGGCATGCGCGCATGCAGGCCCACGCAGTAGCGCACGCCCGCGGCGCGCAGCGTGCGCACGAAGCGCGGCGTGAGCAGGATCGCGTCGCGGATCTCGACGGCGTAACAGGGGCCGTCGCCGGCCGCGGTGGGCTCGGTTGATTTGGGCAGTGGCGGCAGCGCGGCGAGGAAGGCGGTAAGCCGCTCGACGAATGCCGTCGGGTCGGCCAGCAGCTGATCGGGCAGTGGCGGGAACTGGAACACGAGCGCGCCTGCCTTGCCGCCAAGGCCCGCGAGGCACGGCTCGACGAATTCGCGCGCGGCCAGTTCCGCGTTGAGGAAGCATGGGTTCGCCGAAACGGGCTCGCCGCGGT
>DATBXG010000710.1:0-4512 GCA_036514415.1 Paraburkholderia sp. | reverse complement strand
CACGACACCGGCGACTACCTGCCGCCGCGCGCCGCCGACGTCGAGCGCGTGCTCGTCGAGAACCCGGACATCACGCACGTGATCGTCGTGCACTGCGAGACCAGCTCCGGCATCCTGAATCCGATCGAGGAGATCGCTGCCGTGACGGCGCGTCAGGGCCGCCGTCTGCTGATCGATTCGATGAGCGCGTTCGGCGCGGTGCCGCTCGACGTGCGCACGCTGCCTTGCGACGCGTTCGTCTCCTCGGCCAACAAGTGCATCGAGGGCGTGCCGGGCTTTGGCTTCGTGATCGCGAAAAAAGAAGTCCTGAGCAACGCAAAGGGCGTGAGCCACTCGCTCTCGCTGGACATCCACGACCAGTGGGATGTCATGAACCGCACCGGCCAGTGGCGCTTCACGCCGCCCACGCACGCGGTGGCCGCGTTCATCGAGGCGCTGAGTTTGCACGCGCTCGAAGGTGGTCAGCCGGGGCGCCTTGCGCGCTATGCGCACAACCGCGACGTGCTCGTGGAAGGCATGCAAGGCCTTGGCTTCGAGCCGCTGCTCACGCAAGGCTGGCGCTCGCCCATCATCGTCACCTTCTTTTCGCCGGCCGACCCCGCATTCGACTTCTCACGCTTCTACGAACTGATGAAGGCGCAGGGTTTCATCATCTATCCGGGCAAGTTGACGAGCGTGGAGAGCTTTCGCATCGGCTGCATCGGCGCACTCGACGAAACCGTCATGCGCCGCGTCGTGGCCGCGTGCGGCGACGCGCTGCGCACGCTCGGCGTGGCCAGTGCTGCGCCCGCGCCGGTCGACCTTGGCGCACGCGAAGCGCTCGCCGCTTGATGCGCGCATACCGTTAAGACTCCACACCATCCATTTTTTAGCAGGACACATGCAATGAAACACGTCAAGGCAGTGATCTTCGACTGGGCCGGCACCGTGGTCGACTACGGCTCGCGCGCGCCGATGGGCGCCTTCGTCGAGACCTTCGAACAATTCGGCGTACCGGTCACGATCGAAGAGGCACGCGGGCCGATGGGCATGGCCAAGCGTCCGCACATTGCGGCGCTGATGGCGCTGCCGCGCGTCGCGGCGGCATGGGAAGAGCGCTACGGCCACGCGCCGGGCGAAGCCGATATCGACGCCGTGTATGACGTCTTCGTGCCGAAGAACATCGCCGTGGCCGCGCAGTACAGCGACGTGATTCCGGGCGTGGCGGCCGTGACCGCCGCGCTGCGCGCCGATGGCGTACGTATCGGCACGACCACGGGTTACACGCGCGAGATCATCGAGCAGATCGTGCCGGGCGCGAAGGCTCAGGGTTTCGAGCCGGACAGCATCGTTTGCACGGGCGACACGCCTGAGGGCCGGCCTTCGCCGTACATGATCTACCGCACGCTGCCGCAGCTCGGCGTGTGGCTCGCGCGAGATGCGATCAAGGTGGACGACACCGAAGTCGGCATCGAGGAGGGCATCAACGGCGGGACATGGGCGGTGGGTGTCGCGGTGAGCGGCAACGCGTTCGGCCTGACCGAGGACGAAGTCCACGCGCTCACGCCCGACGAATTCGCGCGCCGCCGCGCCGCGGCCGTGGAACGCCTGCGCGCGGCGGGCGCGCACTATGTGATCGACAGTGTCGCCGATCTGCTGCCCGTCGTGAACGAGATCGAAGCGCGGCTTGCACGCGGCGAGCGGCCCTGAGCCGGCCTGAAGGACACTGAGCGGCACGTTGCGAAGATCGCGCAGGCGGCTTGGCCGCTTGCGTTACCATGGGCGCCCCTGCCACTGGCCGCCGCCCATGAAGACGTTTGTGCTTTTCGTCGTGACCGCGTTCGCCGAGATCGTCGGCTGCTATCTGCCTTACCGCTGGCTGCGCGAAGGCGCGAGCGCGTGGCTCCTCCTGCCCGCCGCGGCTTCGCTCGCGCTCTTCGCGTGGCTGCTCACGCTCCATCCCACGGCCGCCGGGCGCACGTACGCGGCTTACGGCGGCGTTTATGTCTGCGTGGCGATTCTATGGCTCTGGGCCGTCGAGGCGATCCGCCCGAGTCCGTGGGACTGGGCCGGCATCGCCTTCACGCTGGGCGGCATGGCGCTCATCATGTTCCAGCCGCGCTGAGCGGCAAAGCGCCGTGCATCGAAGACCTGGTGCACTCCGGCCGCTCGCACGCGTCCTCCGGGGCCTTGGTCCAAAGTCCTATTGCGCGCCCCCCTTCCACACACCATAGTGGAATGATGCCTCGTGGGAGGCCTCACACCGGGGAGCGATGCAATGGCGAAGAAAGAGGAAGCGAAGGCGGAGCAGGCGGCAGAGCCGGTGGAGAAGCTCAGCGAAAAGGCCTATCAAAAGGAACTGGAGCGCCTGCATGGCGAACTCGTCCGGCTGCAGGAATGGGTCGTCGAGAGTCGCAAGCGGGTTTGCATCCTGTTCGAAGGGCGCGACGGCGCAGGCAAGGGCGGCACGATCAAGGCGATCACCGAACGGGTGAGCCCGCGCGTGTTCCGCGTGTTCGCGCTGCCCGCGCCCACGGAGCGCGAGAAGTCCCAGATGTACTTCCAGCGTTACCTGCCGCTGCTGCCCGCCGCGGGTGAAATCGTGGTGTTCGACCGGAGCTGGTACAACCGCGCGGGCGTCGAGCGCGTGATGGGCTTTTGCACGCAGGAACAGGCGGGCGAGTTCCTGCGCGGCGTGCCGCTCATCGAGCGCGCCATCATCGACTCGGGCACGATCCTCATCAAGTTTTGGCTCGAGGTGAGCCAGAAAGAGCAGACGCGGCGCCTCGAAGGGCGCATCAACGATCCGCGCAAGGTCTGGAAGCTTTCGCCCATGGACCTCGAATCGTATAGCCGCTGGTACGACTATTCACGGGCGCGCGACGAGATGTTCGACATGACCGACACGCCGGAATCACCATGGTTCGTTGTCCGGTCCGACGACAAGAAACGCGCGCGTCTGAACGTCATCAACCATATTCTGAAGACCATTCCGTACGAACCGCTGCCGCGCCGAAAGATCACGCTGCCCGAGCGCCAGAAGGCACAAGGCTACCGCGATCCGGACTACCCCTACCGGTACGTGGCCGAAAAGTTCTGACTGGCCTGGCGCGCTATCCGGCGCGGCTTCTCGTCACGCAGGAGCAAACGCCACTATCATCACGATTGAACGCTCACGAGGGGTAGACCATGGCCGAACTGCTGTTGGGAAATATCGACGAACACGTCACCGACGCCGAAATCAACGAGTTTCTGGAGCGCTACGGCTTTCCGCCGTTCGACGCGATTCAGCGTATCGAGGGGTCGGGCCGTCCGGCTGCGCTGCTCACGTTCCACGACGCGAGCGAGGAAGGACTGCGCCGGTTGCAAAGCCGCATCCACAATCTGTTCTGGCGCGATCACACCATCAGCGCGCAGGTGATGCCGCCGGCACGCGAGGAGTAGGAGCGGGCAAGACGCGACAGGGCGCGCACCGCGGCTTCGCCCGCTGCGGTGTGCGCCCTGCATTTTCAGGCGCCGTTTTCAGAAACCGTTTTCAGGCAGGCCAACCTCAATAGAAAATCAGCCCCGGCCTTGCCGTGCTCACGCGCGTGCCCGCCTTGCCCTGGGTAATGGCCACGATGTCGGCCAGCGCGCCGATCACCGCGTCCTTGCCGGTGTTGCGCGCGAACTCCGCGGCCGCCATGATCTTCGGCCCCATCGATCCGGCCGCGAAGCCCAATTTCTCCAGCTCGTCGGGGTGCGCGCTCGAAATCGCCTTTTGCGTCGCCTTGCTCCAGTCGATGTAGGCGGCGTTCACGTCGGTGGCGATGATGAGCATGTCGGCCTCCAGCTCCTGCGCGAGCAGGGCCGAGCACAGATCCTTGTCGATCACGGCCTCGACGCCGCCCAGCTTGTGGCCTTCGCCATAGAGCGTCGGAATGCCGCCGCCGCCCGCGCAGATCACGATCGTGCCGCGCTCCAGCAGCCATTTCACCGGGCGGATCTCGAAGATGTGCTTCGGCCTCGGGCTCGCCACCACGCGGCGGAACTTGTCGCCGTCCGGGGCGATGGCCCAGCCGCGCTCGGCGGCGAGCTTCTCCGCCTGTTCCTTCGTGTAGACCGGGCCGATCGGCTTGCTCGGATGCTGGAACGCCGGATCGTTCGGGTCCACTTCGACCTGGGTGAGGATGGTCGCGAAGGGCACCTCGTACGGCAGCAGGTTGCCGAGTTCCTGTTCGATCATGTAGCCGATCATGCCTTCGGTCTGTGCGCCGAGCACGTCGAGCGGATAACCGGGCACTTCCTTGTAGGCTTCGCCCTGCAGCGCGAGCAACCCGACCTGCGGCCCGTTGCCGTGCGCGATCACCAGTTCGTTACCCTGCGCGATCTGCGCGATCTGAGTGGCCGCGAGGCGCACGTTGTCGCGCTGGTTTTCCGCCGTCATCGGCTCGCCGCGACGCAGCAGCGCGTTGCCGCCAAGCGCAATCACGATTCGCATGATGCACTCCCATGGTTGTGCGTGTCGTTGGAGCGGGGCGGGCGCACCGCAGC
>DATBXG010000709.1:0-4585 GCA_036514415.1 Paraburkholderia sp. | reverse complement strand
CTATGCGCATATCGCGGGCATCGACATCGTGCGCGCCGACGAGGGCGAGTTCTACGTGCTGGAAGACAACCTGCGCGTGCCCTCCGGCGTCTCGTACATGCTGGAAAACCGCAAGATGATGATGCGGCTCTTTCCCGATCTATTCGTGCGCAATCGCATTGCGCCGGTCGCCCACTACCCCGACCTGCTTCTCGACACGCTGCGCGCCGCCGCGCCTGGGGGCGCCGACAACCCGACGGTCGTGCTGCTCACGCCCGGCATGTACAACTCGGCCTATTTCGAGCACGCTTTCCTCGCGCAGCAAATGGGCATCGAGCTCGTGGAAGGCCAGGACCTGTTCGTCGACAACGATTACCTCTACATGCGCACGACGCAGGGCCCGCAGCGCGTTGACGTGATTTACCGGCGCGTGGACGACGACTTCCTCGATCCGCTCGTCTTCCGCTCCGATTCGGCGCTCGGCGCGGCGGGCCTCATGCACGTCTACCGCAAGGGCAACGTCACGCTGTGCAACGCAGTGGGCACGGGCGTGGCCGACGACAAGTCGATCTACCCCTACGTGCCCGACATGGTGCGCTTCTATCTGGGCGAAGAACCGCTGCTCAAGAACGTGCCCACGTGGATGTGCCGCAAGCCCGACGACCTGCAATACGTGCTCGACCATCTGCCGGATCTGGTCGTGAAGGAAACGCACGGCGCAGGCGGCTACGGCATGCTGATCGGCCCGGCTTCCACGCGCGCCGAGATCGAGGCGTTTCGCGCGGCGCTCGTCGCGAACCCGGACAAGTACATCGCGCAGCCTACGCTCTCCCTCTCCACCTGCCCCACCTGGGTCGAATCGGGCATCGCGCCGCGCCACATCGACCTGCGCCCGTTCGTGCTCTCGGGCAAGGAGGTGCGCATGGTGCCGGGCGGGCTCACGCGGGTCGCGCTGCGCGAAGGCTCGCTCGTGGTCAATTCCTCACAGGGCGGCGGCACCAAGGACACCTGGGTGCTGGAGCGCTAGCCCATCGATCAGGATGGCGAACGATAACTGACGAAGCCGGGATCACGCGATGAACGAACCGCAACTTGTCGATGACGGGCGCAGCCAACGCGAACGGATAGCCGTCCGGCATGCGCCAGCGGCCCTCGCCCGCATCCTCGAACGCGTGCATCTCGCCCCGCACGTCGCCAAGGCGGGCCTCGCAACGTTCGCAGCGCTCGTTTTCAAAAAACACCAGCCGGTTGCAGTGATCGCAGTGAGTAGTCTTCATTGCCACATTCCGGTGATGGCCGCGCGGGCCGCCAGGTCTCGCGCAGCACGCCGCGTGCCTCGCAAGCGCATGGCCGCCGCTGTCACATCCGGCACCCACGCCACCTGCATCATACGCACGCCGCGCCGTGTGCCTGCCGTGCCTTTTGTGCCGTTTGTGCCTTTCGAGCCTTTCGAGCCGTTCCATCCACGTCGATCGAGGAGTCGGGTGTGTCCATCCGTGTCGCGTTAAACCATGTCACGCAGTACCGCTATGACCGGCTCGTGCGTCTCGCGCCCCACGTGGTGCGCCTGCGCCCGGCGCCGCACTGCCGCACGCCCATCCTCTCGTACTCGATGCGCGTGGAGCCCGCCGATCATTTCGTCAACTGGCAGCAGGACCCGTTCGCCAACTATCAGGCGCGGCTCGCATTTCCCGAGCCGACGCGCGAGTTCCGCGTCACGATCGATCTGGTCGCGGAAATGGCGGTCTACAACCCGTTCGACTTCTTTCTCGAGCCGAGCGCCGAGCGCTTTCCGTTTGCCTACACGCCGGAACTGGCCGCGGAGCTTGCGCCCTATCTCGTGCGTGGCGAGCCGACTCCGCGTTTCGCCGCATTCGTCGAGACGATCGACCGCACGCCGCGCGTGACCATCGATTTCCTCGTCGACCTGAACCAACGCCTGCAACGCGAGATTGGCTACCTGATCCGGATGGAGCCGGGCGTGCAGACGCCTGAGGAAACGCTGGTAAAAGGCTCCGGCTCGTGCCGCGACACTGGCTGGCTCCTCGTGCAGACGCTGCGCCAGCTCGGGCTCGCGGCGCGCTTCGTCTCGGGCTACTTGCTGCAGCTCACGCCCGACGTGAAGGCGATCGACGGCCCGCGCGGCGCCGAGGCCGATTTCACCGACCTGCACGCGTGGTGCGAGGTCTACCTGCCGGGTGCGGGCTGGATCGGGCTCGATCCGACTTCGGGGCTGCTCGCGGGCGAAGGCCATATTCCGGTGGCGTGCACACCGGAGCCCGGCAGCGCCGCGCCGATCTCGGGCGCGCTCGACGATTGCGAAGTCGAGTTCTCGCATTCGATGTCGATCTCGCGCGTGCTCGAAACGCCTCGCGTGACGAAGCCCTACACCGAAGCGCAATGGGCCGGGATGCACGCGATGGGTGTCCAGGTGGACGCGGCGCTCACCGGCCAGGACGTGCGCCTCACGATGGGCGGCGAGCCGACTTTCGTGGCGGCGGGCGACCGCGACGCGCCCGAATGGAACACCGACGCGCTCGGCCCGACCAAGCGCCGCTACGCCATCGCGCTGATGGACAAACTACGCGCGCATTATGGCGCGCTGGGCTTTCTGCATATCGGCCAGGGCAAATGGTATCCGGGCGAGCAGTTGCCGCGCTGGGCGCTCTCGCTCTTCTGGCGCGCCGACGGCGAGCCCTGCTGGCGCGACCCCGCGCTCTTCGCCGACGAACGCTCGCCCGCCCACCAAACGGCGGAAGACGCGCAGCGCTTCATCGCCCATCTCGCCGCGAAGCTCGCGGTCGATCCGCTGCATGTGCAGCCCGGTTACGAGGACACCTGGTATTACCTGTGGCGTGAGCGCCGCCTGCCCGTGAACGTCGATCCGTTCGACTCGCGCCTCGACGACGAGCTCGAGCGCATGCGGCTGCGCCGCGTGTTCGACTCGGGTCTCGACACCGTGACCGGCTACGTGCTGCCGCTTGCATGCGAGCGCGGCGACGCATCGTCCGCCTCGCAGGCCCAGCCCACCTTGCAGGGCCCGCGCTGGATAAGCGGCCCGTGGTTCTTCCGCGATGAGCGCATGTACCTCATGCCCGGCGACTCGCCGATGGGCTATCGCTTGCCGCTCGATTCGCTGCCGTGGGTGGCGGCGGGCGACTACCCCTGGCAGCACACGCGCGATCCGTTCGCCGCGCCGGCGCCGCTGCGCAGCGCGGCCGAGCTGCGCATGCAGTATGGCGCGGGCCTCGATGCGACTGCACAATCGCGGCCCGCGGAAAGCGCAGGCGTGGCCGCCTGTGCCGAAGGCGCGCGAGGCCCCGACGCGCCCGACGCAAACCGCTACCCCGAACGCGGCGAATCCGCCGCGTGGATCCACCGCACCGCACTGTGCGTCGAAGTGCGCGACCCCGCGCGCGCCGCGGGGCCGAAGGCCGAGGCTGCCTCGTTCGGCCGCGCGCAAGGCCAGTTGCACGTTTTCATGCCGCCGCTCGCCGAGCTCGACGATTACCTCGACCTGCTCGCCGCCGTCGAAGCCACGGCGGCCGACCTCGCGCTGCCCGTCGTGATCGAAGGTTATCCGCCGCCGCGCGACCCGCGCCTGAAAATGCTGCAGGTCACGCCCGACCCCGGCGTGATCGAGGTGAACATCCACCCGTCGTCGAACTGGGACGAACTGGTCGAGCGCACCGAATTCCTCTATCAGGCCGCGCACGAAACCCTGCTCTCCACCGAGAAGTTCATGCTCGACGGCCGCCACACCGGCACCGGCGGCGGCAATCACCTCGTGCTCGGCGGCGCCACGCCCGCCGACAGCCCGTTCCTGCGCCGCCCCGACCTGCTCGCGAGCCTCGTGGCCTACTGGCACAACCATCCGTCGCTGTCGTATCTGTTTTCGGGCCTCTTCATCGGGCCGACGAGTCAGGCGCCGCGCGTGGACGAAGCGCGCAACGATCAGGTCTACGAACTGGAAGTGGCGTTCGCCGAAATCCAGCGTCAGGTCGATTTGCTGCGTGGTTTCGGCAGCCCCTTCGACGACCGCCCGCGCGTGCCGCCCTGGCTCATCGACCGCACGCTGCGCAACATCCTCATCGACGTGACCGGCAACACGCACCGCGCCGAATTCTGCATCGACAAGCTCTACTCGCCCGACGGCCCGACCGGCCGCCTCGGCCTGCTGGAGCTGCGCGGTTTTGAAATGCCACCGCACGCACGCATGAGCCTCGCGCAGCAACTGCTGCTGCGCGCGCTCGTCGCGCGCTTCTGGAAAACGCCGTACACGCAGCGCCTCACGCGCTGGGGCACCGAGCTGCACGACCGCTTCATGCTCTCGACCTTCGTGCAGATGGATTTCGACGACGTGCTCGCCGAAACGTCCGCGGCGGGATTCGCGCTCGATCCCGCCTGGTTCGCGCCGCACTTCGAATTCCGCTTCCCGCTGGTCGGCGAGCTGCAGACGAGCGGCATCGCGCTCTCGGTGCGCCATGGCCTCGAACCGTGGCACGTGATGGGCGAAGAAGGCGGGGCCGGCGCGACGGTGCGCTATGTCGATTCGTCGGTGGAGCGGCTCGAAGTGCGCGTGCTCGGCATCAACGAGAACCGCCAC
>DATBXG010000708.1:0-2096 GCA_036514415.1 Paraburkholderia sp. | reverse complement strand
GCCGAGTTCATGCATCCGACCGACGAGCATTTGCTGCCTGTGTTCGCCGCCTTGGGCGCCGCGCCGGATGACTACAAGCTCGGCATCCAATCGCTTGGGACGTTCCAGCGCTCGCTGGCGATGACGAACTACGTGTTCGGCAACGCCTGATCGCCGCGCGCTGTACGGCGCATTGCAACGCGCAATAAAAAAGCCCGCCAGAATCTGGCGGGCTTTTTCTTGAGTCAGGCTGAAGAGCGCCGAGGATCAGGCGCCGATGCCTTCGAGAATCTCATCGTGCGATTCGCGCTCGTTCAGATACTCGGTGCGATAGCCCGTATGCACACCCCAGTAATAGAAGATCAGCGCGAACGCGATCACCACCAGCATGTCCCAGCCATACGGCAGCACGCCCATGCCGCCGAACTGCCTGCTGCCGATCAGCGACAGGATCGCCATCACGGGCAGGTACGCAACCAGCCACCACGCCGCCTTCAGATCCTGGTTGAAGCCGCCGAAGCCCGACTTCGCCTGGAAGTAGAAGAACACGGGCAGCGCGACGATCATCAGCAGGATGATCTCGCCCGTCAGCGGCCACTTCGCCCAGTACAGGATCAGCGACGCGCACACGAACGCGAACGGCGCGATCACGCTCATGCCCCGAATGCGCAGCGGACGCTCGAGATCCGTCGCCGCGCGGCGCAGCGCCATCAGGCTGATCGGGCCCGTCAGGTACGAGATCACCGTCGCCACCGAAATCACCGCCGCCAGCGAACTCCAGCCACGGAAGAAGAACAGGAAGATGAACGACACCAGCAGGTTGAACCACATCGCCGGACGCGGCACGCCGTACAGCGGATGCACGCTGCCGAAGATCTTCGGCATCGTGTTGTTGCGCTCCATCGCGTAGATCATGCGGGTGGTCGTCGCCATGTAGGTCGTGCCGGTGCCGCTCGGGCTGATGAACGCGTCGACATACAGCAGGATCGCGAGCCAGTTCAGGTTCAGCGCGATCGCCAGTTCCGCGAACGGCGACTTGAAGTTGAACTGGTTCCAGCCCTTCATCACATCGGCCGGATTCACCGCGCCGATGTACGCGATCTGCAGCAGCACGTAGATCACCAGCGCCAGCAGGATCGAGCCGATCACCGCGAACGGCACGCTCTTCGCCGGATTGCGCGCCTCGCCCGCGAGGTTGATCGGGCTCTGGAAGCCGTTGAACGCGAACACGATGCCGCTCGTCGCCACGGCCGTCAGCACCGAAGACCAGCCATACGGCGCGAACGTGCTGGCTTCACCCAGGTTTTCCTTGTGGAAGCCGCTCAGCATCAGGCCGAGAATCGTCAGGCCGGGAATGATGAACTTGAAGATCGTGATGGCCGAATTGGCGCGTGCGAACACCTTGACGCCCCAGTAGTTCAGCATGAAATAGATCACCACGAGCACGGCCGACAGCAGCAGGCCGGGTGTCGTCAGTTCGCCGTTGACGAACAGGTTATGCGCCCATTCGTACGGCCATGTGCTCATGTACTGGATCGACGCTTCGGCCTCGATCGGAATCACCGACACGATCGCGATCCAGTTGGCCCACGCGCTGATGAAGCCGACCAGCGCGCCATGCGAGTAGCGCGCGTAGCGCACCATGCCGCCCGATTCTGGGAACATCGCGCCAAGCTCCGCATAGGTCAGCGCGATCGCGAGAATCACCACCGCGCCGATCACCCACGCGCACAGCGCCGCAGGGCCCGCGATCTTGGCCGCCTTCCAGGCGCCGAACAGCCAGCCGGACCCGATGATCGAGCCGAGTCCCGTCAGCATCAGCGCGAATGGGCCGATGTGCCGTTGAATAGAACTTTTCACGTCTTCTCCTATATCTAAAAGCACGCCGCTGCCGCGGCCATGAGACACGGCTAGAAGTCATAGGAAAGACTAGGGCATACGGCGGGCGGTCGCGAGCGCGGTTAAGGGTTTATCCGGGTGCAACCGGTCGCGTGCGGGGCGTAGTTTAACGGTTGCACCGTCTCATTGCAGTCGAAATCCGCTAGCGCCCTACAAAAAAATCAGGAAAATGGCAAGCTTTGTAAGCAATCGGCGTGCCAAATATCCCCGTCTAATAT
>DATBXG010000707.1:0-3540 GCA_036514415.1 Paraburkholderia sp. | reverse complement strand
CGACAGCAGGAAGATGGTTTCCATCATCACGACAACGGCTATCGCGCGGCGCAGGTGCGGCAGCGTGATGTAGAAGAACAGCGCGATGGGGCCCGCGCCGTCGATCTTCGCGGCTTCCTTCTGCTCCTGGTCGAGCGACTGGATCGCCGTGAAGAGAATGAGGAACGCGAACGGCAGCCATTGCCACGCCACGATCATGATGACCGCGGTGAGCGGATAGACGGCGAACCAGTCGATGGGCGTCATGCCCATCGAGCGCATCGCGATCGCCACGAGGCCATACACCGGATGCAGGATCATGTTCTTCCAGATCAGCGCGCTCACCGTGGGCATCACGAAGAACGGCGCGATCGCGAAGAGCCGCGCCACGCCCTGGCCGATGAACTTGCGGTCGAACAGCACCGCCATCAGCACGCCGCCGACCACGGTGATCACGAGCACCGCCACGATCAGCTCGATGGTGTGCACGATCGACGGCACGAACGAGGGATCGGTGGCGAGGAACCGGTAGTTGTCGAAGCCCGCGAAACCCCTGAGGTCAGGGTTCAACAGGTTGTAGCGCGTGAACGAAAACCAGATCGTCATCGCGAGCGGAATCGTCATCCACAGCAGCAGCACCGCGACGGACGGCGACACGAGCCAGCGTGACGCCGAGCGGCGTGATTCGACCTGCTGCGGTTTTTGTGGCGTGCGCGCTCGATTGAATATAGGCATGGGGAGATGGAGATGACGCATGAGGACCACCCTTCTCTGTTGCGCGCCTGCGGGGGCACGGCGCCGCATCGGCTTCGCGAGGGTGCGCGCCGCGCCAGATGGCCCGGCGCGCGCTCGCGGTGCTACGCTTGCTGCTTCGCTTTGCAGCTTTACCTCGCAGCCTTACTTCTGATAACCGGCTTGCGCCACGGCGCCGGCGACGCTCTGGCCGACCACCGTGCCGAACGACTGGAACTCAGGAATCCCGACGAACTGGATGCCCGTGTATGGCACCGGCTTCGCGGTCGGATGGTTCGGATCGGCGGTCTGAATGGCCTTGAGCACGAAGTCCGAGAACGGTGCGGCCTTCTTGTACTCGGGATTCTGATACGTCGAAATACGCGTACCTGACGGCACCGAAGCCCAGCCTTCGTCCTTCGCGACCATCTCGACATACTCCTTCGACGTGGCCCATTCGATGAACTTCTTCGCGGCGTCCTGCGACTTCGACGACTTGGGAACCGCGAGCGCCCACGACCACAGCCAGTGCGCGCCATTGGGCGTGGCCTGCGTGGGCGCGGCCGCGAAGCCGATCTTGTCGGCCACCTGCGACTGCTGCTTGTTGTAGAGAATGCCCGCGGCCACCGTGGCGTCGATCCACATCGCACACTTGCCCGAGGACATCAGCGTGAGGTTCTCGTTGAAGCCGTTCGAGCTGGCTCCCGGCGGGCCGTCCTTCTTGAGCATATCCACGTAGAAGTTCACGGCCTTCTTCCACTCGGGCGAGGCGAGCTGCGCGTGCCACTTCTCGTCGAACCAGCGGGCGCCGAAGGTGTTCGCGACCGTCGTCACATACGCCATGTTCTCGCCCCAGCCAGCCTTGCCGCGCAGGCAGATGCCGTAGGTGCCGGCAGACTTGTCGGTGAGCTTGTCGGCGAAGTCCTTGATCTGGTCATAGGTCGGCTGATCGGGCATCTTGAGGCCCTTCTTGTCGAACAGGTCCTTGCGGTAATACGTCATCGAGCTTTCCACGTAGAACGGCAGTGCATAAAGCGTGCCGTTGTACGAGAGGCCATCGCGCGCGGTCTTCACCACGTCGTCGATGTCGTAGCTCGCGGGCAGGTTCGTCATCGGCACGATCCAGCCGCGCTTGCCCCACTGCGGCGTCTCGTAGGTGCCGATCATCATCACGTCGAACTGGCCGCTGTTGGTCGTGATGTCGGTGGTCGCGCGCTGGCGCAGCACGTTCTCTTCCAGAATCACCCAGTTCAGCTTGATGCCCGGATTGGCCTTTTCGAAGGCCGGCGAGAGCTTCTTCAGCTCGATCATGTCCGGGTTGTTCAACATGGCGATCGTGACGGTCTGCGCGTGGGCTGCGCCTGCCGCGGCGACGAGTGCGCCGGCACTCACGGCTCGACTTATGCACGTTGCTGCGGTCTTGAAAGCGGGTTTCATGGCGATGTCTCCTTGTTCGTTGCGTTATGTCGTGCTGCAGTCGAGCTGTCGGGTTGCGTGTGCAAGCGTTGCGGGAAAGCTCAGCTCATCCAGTTTCCGCCGTCCACGTTGAGTGTCTGCGCGGTGATGTAATCGGCGTCGGCCGATGCGAGAAAGAGCGCGGCGCCCGTGAGATCCGCGGGCAGGCCCATGCGCCCGAGCGGCACGGCCTCGCCCACGAGGCGCTTTTTTTCGCCGGGCGGGCGGTGCTCGTAGCGCGCGAAGAGCGCGTCCACCTGCTCCCACATCGGCGTGTCCACCACGCCCGGCGCGATGCCGTTCACGTTGATGCGATGCGGCGCAAGCGCGAGCGCCGCCGACTGCGTGTAGCTCAGCACCGCGGCCTTCGTTGCACAGTAGTGCGAAACGAGCGCCTCGCCGCGCCGTCCCGCCTGCGATGACATGTTGATGATCTTGCCGCCCTGCCCCTGCTCGACCATGCGGCGCGCCACGGCCTGCATGAGGAAGAACATGCCCTTCACGTTCACCGCGAAGAGCCGGTCGTACACGTCCCAGGATTCGTCGAGGAGCGGGCGCATGTCGAAGAGCGCCGCGTTGTTGAAAAGGATGTCGATGCGGCCGAAGCGCTCGACCGCGCTCAGCACGATACGGTCGATGTCCTCGCGGCGCGTCACGTCGGCCGTGAGTGCGAGCACGCGCTCGGGGTACGCTGCGGCCAGCGCCGGCGCGACGGATCCGGCGGGCTTCACGTCGACGAGCACGCAGCGGGCGCCTTCGTCCAGATAGCGCTGCGCGACCGCCTCGCCAATACCGCTCGCCGCGCCGGTCAGCACGGCTACCTTGTCCTGCAAACGTCCTGCCGCCGGGGTCGCGGGATGTGCCACAGGGTTGTCTCCAATTTCGCTCGTGCGGGGCGCGCTCGGGAAACCTCTTCGTGGACATCTGAGCGATCGCCCGACATGTGAGCATTTGCTCTGTCGTTGATCGAATGATCGGATACGACCAGGAGCCTGTCAAGGCGAACAAACGCGATTGGACGAGATTTCGATGGTGCGGCGCGCAAGCCCCCAGCGGCTGCGGCCTCCGGAGCCGGGCCCCTGACCGGATGGCGAGCCGGCTCGCCAATCCGAGTGATACGTTATATCATCTCGCCTTCGCGACACCGACGCGCCCGCGCCTTTTTTTTCAGGCTCCGCTAAAGACAAGGATAGAACCATGCTGACGTCCACCCGCGCGAACTTCACCCACCGTCGCACCCACCGTCCCGCTGTGGCGGCAGCGCGCCATCGCCTGGCACCCGCGCTCGCGCGGCTCGCGGCGGGCCTCGCCCTCGCCCTCGCGCTTGGCGCGACGTTCGGCGGCGCGAGCGCCGCCCTGGCGGCACAGGCGGGC
>DATBXG010000706.1:0-2765 GCA_036514415.1 Paraburkholderia sp. | reverse complement strand
CTCATCCGCGAACATCGCGTTCGGCTGCGCGCGTCTCGGCCTGAAATCCGCGATGCTGACGCGCGTGGGCGACGACCACATGGGGCGCTTTCTCGTCGAAACGCTCACGAAAGAAGGCTGCGACACGAGCCACGTGCGCGTGGACCACGAACGCCTCACGGCGCTCGTGCTGCTGGGCCTGAAAGACCGCGACACGTTCCCGCTCATCTTCTACCGCGAGAATTGCGCCGACATGGCCGTCGATGCGCACGATTTCGACGAGGCGTTCATCGCTTCATCGAAGGCCCTGCTCATCACCGGCACGCACTTCTCGACCGAACAGGTGAACCGCACGAGCCTCGCCGCACTCGACTACGCGCGCCGCAACAATGTGCGCACCGTGCTCGACATCGACTACCGGCCTGTGCTCTGGGGCCTCACGGGCAAGGCGGATGGCGAGACGCGCTTCGTGGCGAGCGAAGGCGTGAGCGCGCATTTGCAGCGCATTTTGCCGCTCTTCGATCTCGTGATCGGCACGGAGGAAGAGTTCCGCATTGCGGGCGGCAAGGAAACGCTCGTCGACGCGCTCGAGCGCGTGCGCGAAGTCACGGGCGCGACGCTGCTCGTCAAGCGCGGGCCGCTCGGCTGCCAGATCGTGGAAGGCGCGGTGCCCGCTTCGATGGACGAACTGCCGATGCAGCGCGGCGTGGAAGTCGAGGTGCTCAACGTGCTGGGCGCGGGTGACGCCTTCGCTTCCGGCTTCCTCTCTGGCTGGCTGCGCGACGCCACGCTCGAAGACTGCGCGCGCGCGGCCAACGCGTGCGGCGCGCTGGTCGTCTCGCGGCACGGCTGCGCGCCTGCCATGCCCACGCCGGTGGAACTCGACTACTTCCTGCGCGAAGCCGCCGCCGACCCGGTGCGCATGCGCCGCCCCGACCGCGACGCGACGCTCGCGCGCCTGCATCGCGTCACGCCCGCGCGCACGCCGCGCGACGAAGTGCTCGGCTTCGCGTTCGATCATCGCAACCAGTTCTTCGATCTCGCGCAGCAGACGGGTGCGGACGAAACGCGCATCGCGCATCTGAAGAATCTCTTCGTCGAAGCGGTCGAGCAAACCGAGCGCACGCTCGGTTTGCACGGACGCATCGGTGTCCTGATCGACGACCGCTACGGCCAGGACGCCCTGAACGCCGCGACCGGGCGCGGCTGGTGGATCGGCCGCCCGGTCGAGCTGCCGGGCTCGGTGCCGCTCGTGTTCGACCACGGCCGCTCGATCGGCACGACGCTCGCCGCCTGGCCCATCGACCATACGGTGAAGTGCCTCGTGCAGTTCCATCCCGACGAGCCCATCGAGCAGCGCCTCGAACAGGAAGCGCAACTGCGCGCGCTCTACGACGCCACCCAGGCGAGCGGCCACGAGCTGCTGCTCGAAGTGATTCCGCCGAAGCTCAATGGCAAGCCGAATGCGCCCGATACGGTCTATCGCGCACTCAAGCGGCTCTACAACATCGGCATCTACCCGGAATGGTGGAAGCTCGAACCGATGGACGCCGCGCAATGGCGCGACATCGACGCGCTGGTCGCCGAGCGCGACCCGTATTGCCGCGGCGTCGTGCTGCTCGGGCTCTCCGCACCCATCGACCAGCTCGTGGAAGGTTTCCGCGCGGCGGCGACATCGAAGACCTGCCGCGGCTTCACCGTCGGCCGCTCGATCTTCTACGAGCCGAGCCAGGCGTGGCTCGCGGGCCAGATCGGCGACGACGAATTGATCGCCCGCGTGCGCCGCGCTTTCGAAACGCTGATCGGCGCGTGGCGCGCCGCGCGCGCCGAGGCGGATGGCACGCACCACACGCATGAGGAGAAAGCGGCATGAACCAACGCATCGCTCCTCGCGACGACGTCTCGCAGGACAGCCCGCCGAACACGGCGCACGCGAGCACGGTACGGCTCACGGCAGCGCAGGCGCTCGTGCGCTATCTCGCCGCGCAGCGCGTGGCGAGCGAAGACGGCTCGGGCCGCACCGAGCCGCTGTTCGGCGGCGTGTTCGCGATCTTCGGGCACGGCAACGTGGCCGGCATTGGCGAGGCGCTCTATCAACACCGGCATGAGCTGCCCACGCTGCGCGCGCACAACGAGCAGGCCATGGCGCACAGCGCGATCGCGTACGCGAAGGCTCACTTTCGCCGCCGCATGATGGCGGTGACGACCTCGATCGGGCCAGGCGCGACGAATCTCGTCACGGCGGCCGCGCTCGCGCACGTGAACCGCCTGCCCGTGCTGCTCCTGCCCGGCGACATCTTCGTTTCGCGCGAACCCGATCCGGTGCTGCAGCAGATCGAGGACCTGCACGACGGCGGCATCTCCGCGAACGACTCGCTGCGCCCCGTGTCGCGCTACTTCGACCGCATCGTGCATCCCGCGCAACTGCTCACCGCGCTGCCGCGCGCGCTGCGCGTGCTGACCGACGCGGCGCTCTGCGGCCCGGTCACGCTCGCGCTGCCGCAGGACGTGCAGACCATGGCCTGGGACTACCCGGCGAGCTTCTTCACGCCGCGCCTCGTGACGTTCCATACGCCCGCGCCCGTTCAGGCCGAAATCGACGCAGCGCTCACGCAGCTGCATCGCGCGAAACGCCCGCTCATCGTGGCGGGCGGCGGCGTGCTCTATGCTCGCGCCTCGCACGCCTTGCAGACGCTTGCCGCCTCGCGCGGCATTCCCGTCGCCGAAACGCAGGCGGGCAAAGGCTCGCTCGCGTGGGACGATCCGCTCAACGTCGGCGCGCTCGG
>DATBXG010000705.1:0-2929 GCA_036514415.1 Paraburkholderia sp. | reverse complement strand
GCACGCACGGCTGCGGCCGCCGCGGCGCGTGCCGCGCAAGAGAGCGCCGACGGCACCGGCGGCAACCCGGATAACGAGCAGAGCTGATCGTGAGCGCGAACGCCATCGACTGGTGGCTCAACTACTTCGCGGCCCACTACTACCACGGCATGGAGTATCTGGCGGCCGTGGTGGCGGTGGTCATCCTGCTATCGAGCATCGACGATCTGTTCATCGACGCGTGGTACTGGGTGCGCCGGATCATCCGTCACTTCACGATCGAGCGCCGCTACGAACCGCTGCGCGCGGAGCAGCTCTACGCGCGCGAGCAGCAGCCGCTCGCGATCATGGTGCCTGCGTGGCGCGAGGAGGACGTGATCGCCTCGATGGTCACCGACCTCGTGCGCGTGATCGACTACAAGAACTATGTCGTGTTCGTCGGCACCTACCAGAACGACGCGGCGACCATTGCCGAAGTCGAGCGCATGCGGCGGCGCTACAAGCAGCTCCATCGCGTGGAGGTGCCGCACGACGGCCCCACCTGCAAGGCCGATTGCCTGAACTGGATCGTGCAGGCGATTTTTCGCATGGAGCGCGAGACGGGCACCGAGTTCGCGGGCGTGATCCTGCACGACAGCGAGGACGTGCTGCATCCGCTCGAGCTGCGCTTTTTCAACTACCTGCTGCCGCGCAAGGACATGATCCAGTTGCCGGTGGCCTCGCTGGAGCGCGAGTGGTATGAGCTGGTCGCGGGCACCTACATGGACGAATTCGCGGAATGGCATGCGAAGGATCTCGTGGTGCGCGAAAGCCTCGCGGGCTCCGTGCCTTCGGCAGGCGTGGGCACATGCTTTTCGCGCCGCGCGCTGGCCGGTCTCGCGAAGGAAACGCAGAATCAGCCCTTCAACACGGAGACGCTCACTGAGGACTACGATGTGGGCGAGCGCCTGGGCCGCATGGGCATGCATTCGATCTTCGCGCGTTTTCCGGTGGAGTTCGCCACACGGCGCAAGTCGTGGTTCGGCTTCGGGCCCGAACGCGACGTCACGTTGACGATGCCGCTATGCGTGCGCGAGTTCTTTCCCGACACGTTTCGCACCGCTTACCGTCAACGCGCGCGCTGGACGCTGGGTATCGGCTTGCAGGGATGGGAGCAGACGGGCTGGGTCGGCTCGATCGCCAACCGCTATCTGCTCGCACGCGACCGCAAGGGCATCGTCACGGCGTTCGTCGGCATTCTGGCCTATGTGTTGCTCGTGCAGTTCCTGCTCTTTGCGTACGCCGGGTTTCTCGGCATTCGTCCTGATCTGATCGCGTCGCCAATTGCGGGCTCGCGCTTTTTCACCATCGTGCTGTGGGCGAACGGCATCGCGTTGCTGCTGCGCGTGGTCCAGCGCGTGTATTTCGTGTCGCGCCTCTATGGCTGGGAGCATGGCTTGCTTGCGGTGCCGCGCATGGTGATCGGCAACTTCGTGAACTTCATGGCCGTTTCGCGCGCGTGGAGGTTGTATCTGGCGTATCTCGTCACCGGCAAGCGGCTCGTGTGGGACAAGACCATGCACGACTTCCCGTCGTCGGACGGCTTCACGGACCGGCGTCAGCGCCTGGGCGAACTGCTGCTGTCGTGGCAGGCGATCGGCCCGAAGGAGCTGGAGCAGGCGCTTGCCGCGGAGCATGCGCACGAAGCGCCGCTCGGGCGTGTGCTGATGGCGCAAGGCTGGCTCGACGAGGAGACCCTCGCGGAGGCCATCGCGTTTCAGGCCGACCTGCCGCGCGGCCGGCTCGATCGCGAGCGGCTCGCGCGTTACGCCGGCGATCTGCCGCTCGAATTCCCGGTGCGCTACCGCGTGCTGCCGCAAGGCGACGACGGCAAGGGGCACGCGGTGCTGCTGTGCGCGAGCCCGCTTGCGGAACCTTCGCTCGCGCAGCTGCAGGCGCAATGCGCGCTGCCGATCGTGCTGCGCATCGTGCGCGAGGGCGAAATTGCGGACGGCCTGCGCCTGTTGCGCGGCGTGCCGCTGTCGCAGGTGCGCGAGACGCATGAAGCGAACGCGAACGCCGAAGCGCGCGGAGCCGCTACGCCGGGCATACCGTTGCTGGGCGACCTGCTGATCGAGCGCGGCGCGGTGAAGCGCGCGGCGTTCGAGGGTGCGCTGCAACGCTATCGTCCCGCCGAGCATGGGCGTATTGGCGACTTCATGGTCGAGCAGGGCGTGATCACACGCGATGCGCTGGTCTCGGCGATCGCAGAACAGGAGCGCCTGCGCGCCGAAGGTGCCCCGACGCCATGAAACGCACTCCGAAGCATTTGACTACGCTTCCTTGCACGCTTGCGCTCGGGCTTCCTCGCGCGCTCCCTCGCGCGCTTTTGTGCGCGGCAGTGTGCACCGGCTTCGCGGGCGCAGGGCGTGTCCACGCCCAGGCGCCGCAGCCGGGGGCGCAGCCGTTGCCGTTGAGCGGCTCAGCGTATCGCATCGCCCAGCAGGGCTATGACGCCTATGCGCGCCACGACTACGCGGCCGCCGAGCGTTACGTACGAGAAGCGATCCGGCAGCGCCCCGATCTCGCCACACTGCGCCTGTTGCTTGCCAATTCCCAGGCGGCGCGCGGGCAGTGGCGCGAGGCGAGCCGCACGCTTGCCGATGCGATCGCCCAGATCGGTCCCGACGCCACGCTCACCGCGCGGCGGCGCGAGATCGATGCGCAGGCAGCGGCGCTCGCGCGTCCCGGCGCACCGACGGGAGGCGGCGGCCCGGCGCGCGCTGCGCCGCCGCCCGGTTCGGGTCCGCCCGATTATCTGACCGGCCGGGCATGGCAGCTTGCTCAGGACGCCTACCAATCGTATGCCGCAAAGCAATATGATGCGGCCTGGCGCGAGGCGAACGCCGTGATCGCGCTGCGGCCGGACATCTTGCGCCTGCGCCTGCTCGCCATCGACGCCGCCGCGGCG
>DATBXG010000704.1:0-2656 GCA_036514415.1 Paraburkholderia sp. | reverse complement strand
TAGGCTGCCGCCCGAGATAGACGAACGGCTGCACAGCGCCCGAACCCGCGCCGGGCGCAGCCTGCGCCGGCTCGCGAGACGGCTGCACGGGCGACGGCTCAAGCGACGGATCAGAGGGCTGCGGCGCGGACGCGGCGCCCGGCTGCGGACCGGTTGATGACCCGGACGCGAGGCCGGGTTGCGAAGCTGACGGCATAGATGGCGCGGAACCAGGGGTGCCCCTGCCCGCATCGTCTCGCGCAGCCTCGCTTGCCGCAGCGGCAAACGCTGACGATGAATCGGACATGGCGGATGACTCGTACGGATGGAATAGCCGGTAATGGCCGCCGACGCGCCCAGCCGCCCCTGCGGCCGGCAAGACGGGCGCTTTACGCGCGCCGACCCATCGCGCATGGCGAACGGCGTCTCGACCGGCGCAACTTTAACCGAATCTGGACGCCACCGCACCGCTCTCCCGTCACGTTTATGCGTTAGGTGTTTTTTCCGTCACCGCCGCTAAAGATTTCTCGCCCGAGGTCGATAACTTGCTCTGATGGGCGGCTTCAGCCGGACATGGAAACCGGCCGGGACGCCGCAGACAAACAAAGGGTTGCCAGCGACAGACATGGAAGCGAACAGGATCTCCGCGCCCCGCCAGGGCTGGTTGCGCACGGTCATTGACCGGTTCTATGCGCTTGCCGGCCTCAAGGGCATTGCCGGCGACCCGCCCATGCCTGGCGACGCGAACGCGCCGCATGCCGCGCACGAACGGAACGCAGCGGACGACGAAGGCGCGGCGCCGCTCGTGCCCCCCACGCCTCTCGCAGCCGGCTCCGACTACGCTGACGCCATCTCGTGCTCGTTCGAGAACACGGCCGCCGCGGTGGACTTCCTCGTGCACGTGGACGCCAGGCTGCACTTTCTCTACGTCTCCGACGCGAGCCTGCGCTTTGCGGGTTATCACCGTGAGTTCCTGCTCGGCGCCACGCTCGCCGACATCGTCACGCCCGAGCATCACGAGCGCCTCGAGGCGCTGATCGCGCGCGCCGCGCACAGCGGCGCCGTGGAAAAAGACACGGTCGATCTCGTCAAGGCGCTCACCTACCCGCTTCCCGTGGAGCTGCGCGTGCAGCGCGCCCAGTATGGCGAGACGGCCGGCTTCGCCGTGGCGGGCTTCGACGTCTCCGGCTGGCAAGGCACCGAGGCCGCGCTCACCCACGCGCTCCATCACGATCCGCTCACCGGCCTGCCCAACCAGACCGCGCTCGCGCCCGCGCTGCAGCACGCCCAGGCCGACGCGGACCATTTCGGCGTGCCGGTGGCGCTCCTGCTGCTCGACCTCGACGACTATCAGCGCGTGAACCGCGCACTCGGCTACGATGCCGGCGACGAGCTGCTGCGCGAGACCGCGCGGCGCCTCACCCACCTTGCGCTGCAGGGCGAAATGATCGCACGCATCGGCAGCGACGAGTTCGCCATTCTGATCACGCCGCAACGCCACGCCGCGCCCGACGAAGTGCGCGCCGCCGCCGAAGCGCTCGGCCGGCGTCTGCTCACCTCGATCCTGCAGCCGTACTCGTTTCGCAACCAGCCCGTGCACCTCTCGGCGAGCATCGGCATTGCGTTCCATCCGGACCAGCGCCCGGGCGCATGCGACGCAAGCGATGCCGCGAGCGGGACAGAAACCAGCGCCGACGCCACGCCGCTCATTCGCCGCGCGGATCAGGCGCTCCAGCAGGCCAAAGCCATTGGCGGCAACACGCTAACGTTTCACGTCCCCGACGACGATCCGACCGACGCGATGCGCCTGAAGCTGGAGTCGGACCTCTACGACGGCGTGCGCAACGGCGAGTTCTCGCTGCACTTCCAGCCCATCACGAGCAGCGCGTCGCGCGGCGTGGTCGGCGTGGAGGCGCTGATCCGCTGGCAACATCCATTGCATGGCCTCGTGCCGCCTTCAACATTTATTCCCCTTGCGGAATCCGTCGGCCTGATTAATTATCTCGGCAACTGGGTTTTGAAGGCTGCGTGCATGCAACTGACCCAATGGGACGAGCAAGGCATCGAGCTGCAGTACGTCGCGGTCAATGTCTCGCCCCAGCAGTTCCGCAATCCGCGGTTCAGGGAAAGTGTCGAGGAGGCCATCGAGCTCACCGGCGTCGATCCGCGCCGGCTCGTGTTCGAGATCACCGAAAGCCTGCTGATGCACGATCCGCAGCATGCGAAGGCGCTGCTCGAAGAGCTGACCTCGCTTGGCATCCGCTTCGCGGTGGACGACTTCGGCACGGGCTATTCGAGTCTTGCGTACCTGCAGCGCTTCCCGCTTTCGAAGCTGAAGATCGATCGAAGCTTCGTCGAGAACCTCATCACCTCGCGCAACGATCAGGCGATCGTGAACGCCGTGGTGGGGCTCGCGCGTACGCTCGATCTCGAACTGGTGGCCGAGGGCGTGGAAACGGAGGCGCAGCGCGACCTGCTCACGAACATGGGTTGCGAGCACATCCAGGGTTGGCTCGTCTGCAAGGCGCTGCCTTCGGAAGAATTGCAGCAGCGCTTCGTTTCGGGTGCGTTGCACGTGCACGAGGTGCAATGATGCGGGCATCGAAAACAGCATGGCTTTCGCGAAATTGACATGGTTCAGATGGTAAAGGCCGTCCTGCTCGAGCGCTTGTGGGCC
>DATBXG010000703.1:0-6635 GCA_036514415.1 Paraburkholderia sp. | reverse complement strand
TTTGCGCGAGCGCGCCGAGGCTCGTGAGCGCGTCGTGCATTTCGTCGGCGTCGCGCACCTGGGGCCAGGCTTCCTCGCGCACGCTCGCGATCGCTCCGGGGTCGAGCGCGCCGAGATCGTCGGTGGATTCGGGGTCGCTCCAGCGGCGCGACAGCACGGCCTGGGTGCGACGTTCTTCGAGCGGGGCATCGTCGAGGAACGCATACGGGCGCGCCGTGAGGATTTCGGCGGCGAGCGGCGAGGGCGCAGGCAGCTCGCGCACCACGAGCTTCACCTCGCTCGCTTCGATGCGGCGCAAGAGCGCGATCCATGCTTCGGTGTCCATCGCATCGTGCAGGCAGTCGTCGAGGGTCTGGTCGACGAGTGGATGGCGCGGCACCTCACGCTCGCCCGCGATGTTCTCGACGCACGCCACCTGGTCGGGAAACACGGCCGCGAGCAGGTCCTCGCTGCGCATGCGCTGGATCTGCGGCGGTGTCTTGCGTCCGCCGGTCTGGCGCGGCAGCGCGAGCGCCGTGGTCGCGTTCCAGCGCCAGCGCACGCCGAAGAGCGGCGCGTCCAGCAGCGCCTGGACGAGCAGATGCTCCGCGGAGTTCGAATGCAGATAACGCCACACTTCGTCCAGCGCGAAGCTGTGCGCGCCGGTGAGCGAGAGGATGATGGCGTCCTCGGTCGCGGCGGCTTGCAGCTCGAAGTTGAACTGGCGGCAAAAGCGCTTGCGAAGCGCGAGGCCCCACGCGCGATTCAGGCGGCTGCCGAACGGCGCGTGGATCACGAGCTGGGTGCCGCCTGCTTCGTCGAAAAAGCGCTCCATGACGAGCGTGTCCTGCGTCGGCAGCACCGTGAGCGCGGTGCGGGCGCGTGCGAGATATTCGACGATCTGGCGCGCGGCCGAATCGTCGATGTCGAGCGTAGCGGCGAGCTTTGCCGTGGCGCGATCGACCATGGCGGACGACGGGGCATCGTCCGCCGCGCCAGTGCTTGCAGTCGTGCTTGCGCTCGCATCGATCAGCGCGGCTTCCACCTGCTTGCGCAGCCGCGAAATCGCCAGCGAAAGCTCGTCGCTGCGGCCCGGCGCTTCGCCGAGCCAGAACGGAATGTTGGGCGGCTGCCCCTGGGCATCTTCCACGCGCACGCGGCCGGCCTCGATGCGCAGAATCCGGTATGAGGCGTTGCCGAGCTGGAACACGTCGCCCGCGAGGCTTTCGACGGCGAAGTCCTCGTTGACGGTGCCGATCTGCACGCCTTGCGGCTCCAGCAGCACCGAGTAATCGGCGTTGTCGGGTATCGTGCCGCCCGAAGTCAGCGCGACGAGACGCGCGCCGCGCCGCGCGCGCAGCGTATGGCTCACCACGTCGCGGTGCAGGTAGGCGGCGCGCGGCCCGTGACGGCTCGTGTAGCCCTCGGCGAGCATGCGCAGCACGGCGTCGAACTGCGCGCGCTCGAGCGTCGCCCACGGCGTGGCGCGCCGCGCGAGCGCGTAGAGCGCATCCTCTTCCCAGGCCTCGCAGGCCACTTCGGCGACGATCTGCTGCGCGAGCACGTCGAGCGGTGCATGCGGCAACGCGAGGCGATCGAGTTCGCCGCGCCGCACGCTGTCGAGCAGCGCCGCGCATTCGATCAGATCGTCGCGTGAAGTGGGGAAGAGCCGCCCCTTCGGCACGCCGCCGACCTGGTGTCCCGAGCGCCCCACGCGCTGCAGGAAGGCCGCGATCGAGCGCGGCGAGCCGATCTGGCAGACGAGATCGACGTCGCCGATGTCGATGCCCAGTTCGAGCGATGCCGTCGCCACGAGCACGCGCAACTCGCCGCGCTTCAGGCGCTGCTCGGCGAGAAAACGATGCTCGCGCGCGAGGCTGCCGTGGTGCGCGGCTACGGCCTCGGCGCCGAGGCGGTCGGTGAGATGGCGCGCCACGCGCTCGGCCATGCGGCGCGTGTTGACGAACACGAGCGTCGTGCGATGCAGGGCGACGAGTTCGGCCATCCGGTCGTACACGCGCTCCCACACGTCGTTCGCCATCACGGCTTCGAGCGGCACGGGCGGCAGCTCGATCGCGAGGTCGCGCGTGCGCGTATGGCCCACGTCGACGATCTGGCAGGCGGGCGCCTGCGCGTTCGGATCCCGTGCCGCTTCACCCATGCCCACCAGAAAACGCGCGACGGTCCCGATCGGCTTTTGCGTAGCCGAAAGCCCGATGCGCAGCAGGCGCGTGCCGCACAAGGCGTCGAGCCGCTCGAGGCTCAGCGCGAGGTGGCAACCGCGCTTGTTGCCCGCGAGCGCGTGGATCTCGTCGACGATCACGCTGCGCGCGCCAGCCAGCATGCGGCGGCCCGATTCGGAGCCGAGCAGCACGTAGAGCGACTCGGGTGTCGTCACGAGGATGTGCGGCGCGCGCTTTCTGAGCGCCGCGCGCTCGGGCTGCGGCGTGTCGCCGGTGCGCACCGCCGTGCGGATCTCGACCGGCGGCAGGCCGAGCCGCGCCAGTTCCGCGCCGATGCCTTCGAGCGGCCGCTCGAGATTGAGCCGGATGTCGTTGGAGAGCGCCTTGAGCGGCGAGACATAGACGACGAGCGTCGTCTCGGGCAGCGCGCCGCCGTTCGCGACGCCTTCGCGCACCAGTTCGTCGAGCGCGGCGAGAAACGCGGTGAGCGTCTTGCCCGAGCCCGTCGGGGCCGCCACGAGCGTGGCGCGCCGGATCGCGATGAGCGGCCATGCGGCGCGCTGGGCGGCCGTGGGCGCGTCGAAGGTGCGCCGGAACCAGCCGGCGACGGCCGGATGAAAGCGCGCGAGCACGTCGCCATCGGCCTCGTCGGTCACGGCGAGAGCCGGGGTGCGCGGATCATCGACAGGCGTAGACGGTGTCATGTGAGTGGAAAGCGGCGAGGGGGCGTGCGCAGCTTGTGCGGTCGTGCGATCGTGCGTCGGGGTGGTTCATGCACGCCTGCCAGTCTCGCAGCTTTCGTGCGCGCTTGCCAGGCACGAACCAGGCACGAGCGCGGGCCGGGTATCCGGCAAGCGCGGCGCGATCGCAGTATCCTCGCCGCGTTGGACTTTCCCTCGACCCACGACGGAGTCACACCATGCGTTACAACCCACTGGGCCGCACCGGCCTGTTCGTTTCAGAACTTTGCCTCGGCACGATGACGTTCGGCGGTGGCGCCGGCATCTGGAACCAGATCGGCGACCTCCAGCAGTCCGACGCCGAGCGGCTGGTCGGCCGCGCGCTCGAAGCAGGCGTCAATTTCATCGATACCGCCGATGTCTACTCGCAAGGCGTCTCCGAGCAGATCACCGGCCAGGCGCTCAAGAATCTCAAGATCCCGCGCGAGCAGGTCGTGATCGCGACCAAGGTGTTCGGCGAAATGGGATCGTCGCCGAACGAGCGCGGCGCTACGCGCTACCACATCATGGACGGCGTGAAGGCGAGCCTGAGGCGTCTGCAGCTCGACCACATCGACCTCTACCAGATTCACGCCTTCGACCCCGTCACGCCCATCGAAGAGACGGTGCGCGCGCTCGATGCGCTCGTGCGGCAGGGGCATGTGCGCTACGTCGGCGTCTCGAACTGGGCGGCCTGGCAGATCGCGAAGGCGCTTGGCGTTGCGCAGCGCGAAGGGCTCGCGCGCTTCGAGTCGCTGCAGGCCTACTACACGATCGCGGGGCGCGATCTCGAACGCGAACTCGTGCCGATGCTGGAAAGCGAGGGCCTCGGGCTCATGGTCTGGAGCCCGCTCGCGGGCGGGCTGTTGAGTGGCAAGTACGGGCGCGCCCAGCAAGGCGAGGCGGGCAGCCGCCGGACCACGTTCGACTTTCCGCCCGTGAATCGCGAACGCGCGTGGGATTGCGTCGACGCGATGCGGCCCATCGCGCAGGCCAAAGGCGTGTCGGTCGCGCAGATCGCGCTTGCCTGGCTGCTGCATCAGAAGGCGGTGACGTCGGTGATCATCGGCGCGAAGCGCGTCGACCAGCTCGACGACAACATCGCCGCGACGAAAGTTAAGCTGAGCGTAGAGGAGCTGGGCGTGCTGAACGAGGTGAGCGCGTTGCCCGCGGAGTATCCCGGCTGGATGCTGGCGCGCCAGGGCGAGCAACGGCGCGTGCAGCTCAGGCAATCGCGGCAAGGGGACGAGTGAACGAGGAGTGAGGCGCGCCGGCGATGGGGCTGTGAGGGCCAGCAGGGCGCTCAGCCGGCCGCCGGGACCTTCAGGTGGTTCTTCACCGAAGTCACGCCGGAGACGCCTTCCACGACTTGTCTGGCGTTGTCGCAGTCCTCGGCGCCCGGCACGGTGCCCGTGAGCGAGACCACGCCCGTACGCGTCTTCACGTGGATGTGCGCGGACTCGACGTTCTTCGCGCCGGGCAGTTCGGCCTCGACCTTGGCCGTGATGGTTGTGTCGTCAACGTGCTGGCCCACGGACTCCGAATTGCCCGAAGGCGCGGTGCTGTTCGTCGTCGTGGTCTGCGCACCGGCCATCAGTGCGAACATCATGCAGGCTGGCGCCGGCCGCGGTCTTGAGGATCAGGATGTGCTTCGTGGCTACTCCCTTTCTGGTTGTGGTCGCCGCCAATTTCCGCGAGGTGCTTGCCTCGTCACGTTCATGCGTGCGTCGCGCTCCGTCGAAAGCCTGCTGGAAGTCGCTGAAACCGACCACCATGCGGGATGACGGCGCGCTCCGCGCGGCCAAGGGTTTCCCGTCCGGCTCGCGAAACAAATTTTCCGCATGGTTGTAAAAATCTCCACGGCGGCGTCGGGAAAACGGCGCGCGTAGCCTGTGTTGCAAGCGCCGATCCCGTTTCAAAACAGGGCGTTGTAAAAACTGGCACGGGTGTTGCGTGAGGGCCATTGCTACTCAATTCGACACAAACGGGATTGCCATGCCTTCCATTGCGTTACACGCGCGCCAGCATTTGGCGCTCACGCCGCGCCTTCAGCAGGCGGTGAGGTTGTTGCAACTGTCATCGCTCGAATTTCAGCAGGAGCTGCGCGAGGCGCTCGACACCAATCCGTTCCTCGAATACGTGCCGCCCGCCCCGGAGACAGGCGAGGCAGCCGAAGCGGCCGACGGCGCAGCGGGCATCGGCTCCGCGGCCGCCCCCGCGACCGAAGCCCCGGCCATGGCGACGGAAGGCGCGGTCGAGTCCGGCCTGGATGCCGGCATGCCCCAGGACGCTTCCCCCTACGCCGAGGCCTCGTACGTCGGGACCTCGTACGGTGAGGGCGAGGCCAGCTACAGCGACGAAGGCTCGGGCTATACCGCCGAGCTGCCTTCCCCGGCCGCGCTGCGCCCGTCGAGCTATCGCGGTGGCGAGGACGGCGAGTCCGAAGCCTCCGACTGGGTGCGCGTGCCGATTTCGCTGCGCGAGCAACTGCATGACACACTGCGTCTCTCGCCGCTTGCCGACCTCGACCGCATGGCGACGCAGGTCGTGATCGAGGCGCTCGACGACGACGGCTATCTGCGCCAGGATCTCGCCGATCTTGCCGACGTGGAGGGCGCGGGCGACGTTCTCGACGAGGACCGTCTGCGCGTGGGATTGCGCGTGGTGCAGACGCTCGATCTCCCGGGCATCGGCGCGCGTTCGCTCTCCGAGTGCCTCGCACTCCAGCTCGACGCCATGCCTCACGACACGCCGCATCGCGAGTTGGCCATGCAGATCGTCACGCAGCATCTCGAACGCCTCGCGCGCCGTGAGCACGGCGAACTGCAGCGGCAGCTCGGCTGCGACGCCGCTTCGCTGCAAGCCACGATTGCGCTCGTGCGCCGCCTCGATCCGAAGCCAGGCAACCACTATGGGCGCGCGGACGGCGGCTATGTCGTCCCTGACGTGATCGTGCGCCAGGTGCGCGGCAAGTGGGTGGTGAGCGTGAACCCGGCCATCGAGCCGCGCGCGCGCATCCACAAGCTCTACGCGGAGATGTTCGCGCGCTCGGACCAGACGAGCCGCTCGCCGCTCGCGCAGCAGTTGCAGGAAGCGCGCTGGCTGATCCGCAACGCGCACAAGCGCTGCGAGACGATCCTGCGCGTGGGCGAGTGCATCGTCGCCCGGCAGAAGGCCTTCTTCCAGTACGGCGAAATCGCGTTGCGGCCCATGCTGCTGCGCGACGTCGCCGACGAACTCGGGCTGCACGAATCGACCGTCTCGCGTGCGACCGGCAACAAGTACATGGCCACGCCGCGCGGCATTTTCGAGTTCAAGCGCTTCTTCCCGCGCGAACTGGAAACGCGCACGGGCGGCACGTGCTCGGCGGCGGCGGTGCGCGCGCTCATCAAGGAGATGATCGACGCCGAGGACCCGCGCGATCCGCTTTCGGACGTCATCCTGACGCAGGAACTCGAAAAGCAGGGCGTGCAGGTGGCGCGCCGCACGGTCACGAAGTATCGGCAGATGATGAAGCTGCCGGCGGCCGAGATGCGGCGGCAGATTTGAGGAGGCGCCTAACGCGCGCCCAGACGCTCGATCAATGCCATCGCCGCCGCCGGGTTGCGTTCCTTGTAGCCGCTGATCACGTAGAGAAAAACGTCCCGGCCCGTTTTCGCGGCGACGGGCTTCGCGTAGGTCGCGAGATCGCCGGGCGTCTCGCCGCGCGACCACGCGAGCGCGCGCTCGGCCCAGTGGTCCAGATCGGCGGGGG
>DATBXG010000702.1:0-3237 GCA_036514415.1 Paraburkholderia sp. | reverse complement strand
ATCAGTCTCGTGCGCCAGCCGCTTGGCGCAACCCTCACGACGCTCGCGGCCGACTTGCGCGCGCACGGCGTGAAAATCAGCTTCGATCCGAACTACCGCAACCTGATGGCGCACGGCTACGAGCCGATCCTGCGCCGCATGGCCGCGCTCGCCGACCTCATCAAGGTCTCCGACGAAGACCTGCGCATGCTGTTCCCCGGCAAGAGCGAGGCCGAGGCCATCGAAGCCGTGCGCGTGCTCAATCCGGCCGCCACGCTGCTCGTCACGCGCGGTGCGCACGCGGCCACGCTCCATGTGGACAACGAGGTGATCGAAGCAGCGCCGCCGCGCGTCGAGGTGGCCGACACCGTGGGCGCGGGCGACGCCTCCATCGGCGGGCTGCTGTTCAGCCTGATGAGCGCACCGCAGCGCGACTGGCGTCAGCATCTCGCCTTCGCGCTCGCCGCAGGCGCGGCCGCGTGCCGCCGGCCCGGTGCGCATTCGCCGACGCTGGACGAAGTCGTCGCGCTGCTCGCCGATTAAGAAGGCAGCAGCACGCGGCGCATCGCCTCCTCTGGCGCGGCGCGGGGCTGACACGAAAGCGCCGCGCCGCCGTCATATGCGTGTCCCGCAGCCGCTCGGGCAACGTGCTAGCATGGAATTTCCCTCTTGTTGCGGGTGACGCGCGCAGCGCGCGCGGCCCAACACCTGCCTGGCCCGACCCGCGCGGCCCGTCGAGGGTTTTCCTTCCACGAGGAGCACGTTATGGAAGACGTCACCTACACCAAGGGGATCTACACGGCCGTTGCCTCTGTGCGGCCCATGAACGCCGGCCAGTATCAGGGCCTGGTCTCCCTGGCGCGCGACGACGGCGAGGAACTCGAAAACGCGGTGTATGAAGTGGAGGCCGCGTCGGGCACGCCGGAAGAGGCTCTCGAAGAAGCCAAGGCGCTGGCGCATCGTATTCTTGGCGAGCTCGAACTGTAGGTCGCCAACGCCCTCTCAGGGCATGTTGACAGTGCTGCATGGGACCGGGGTGCTCTGCACGGGACCATACCCTGTGCGGTCGACAGGAGGTGAAGCATGGCCGAACAGCTCTTCCTTTACGGCGTCTACGCCATCCACGTGCATCCGCTCGAACTGCAGGGTGCTCGCTGGGACGCCGAGTATCAGATCACGCATCGCGACAAGGCCGTGCAGCCGTGGGTCACGGTCGGCGGCAACGCGGGCTACGACGCGCCCACACAAGCCGTGGACGCCGCGCGCCGCCAGGCCATCGCCGATATCGAGCACGGCGCGGGCATACCGAAGCCGCACGGGTTTCCGTAAGCCTGCCGTGCAGCGCCGCCGCGAGTCTCTCCCGCTCGCGCCAGGCGTAGCGCCAGCGGCGCGGCGGCGCGTCTCGCCCGTCAGCGTCCGCTGGCGCTTTTCCCACTTTGGCCTGCGCTTTGGCTCGCATTTTCCCCGACTGCCGCGCGCGGTTTCGCCGTGCGGTTAACCTTCCGGCTTGTCCCGTCTCCCCGGCATTGCTACGCTCTTCTTCTTACCTCAGATCCGCAGGGACCATCATGACGCCCGAAACGCCGGAGCGCGTCGCAAACCAGGAAGCCGCCCAGCAAGCCGAAGCAGCGCCGCAGGATTCGCCGGGCGTGGACATGGCCGCCTGCCTCGCAGAGACACCCGGCGGCACGAGGCGCGGAGCAAAGCGCGGCGCGCCGCGCAAGCTGCATATCGGCGGCCGCGACGTGCTCGTCTACGGCATGCCCGTCCAGGCCTGGGGCGACTTCTATCACTCGGCGCTCACCATGCGCTGGCCCGCTTTCTTCGCCTCGCTCGCGGGCCTCTTCCTGCTCCTCAACGGCGTGTTCGCCTGCCTCTACCAGCTCGGCGCCAAGCCCATCGCCAACCAGTACCCCGACGGCTTTCTCGGCGCGTTCTTCTTCAGCGTGGAAACGCTCGCGACGGTCGGCTACGGCGACATGCATCCGCAAACGCTCTACGCGCACGTCATCGCCACGCTCGAAATCTTCGTCGGCATGTCAGGCATCGCGTTGGGCACCGGCCTCGTGTTCGCGCGCTTCTCGCGCCCGCGCGCGAAGATCATGTTCGCGCGCCAGGTCGTGGTGCATCCCATCGAAGGCCGCATGACGCTCATGGTGCGCGCGGCCAACGCCCGCCAGAACGTCATTACCGAAGCGCAGGCGAAGCTGCGTCTCATCCGTGTCGAGACCTCGTCGGACGGCTATCGCCTGCGGCGCATCCACGACCTCAAGCTCGTGCGCGACCAGCATCCGCTCTTCACGCTGGGCTGGAATCTCATGCACGTGATCGACGAGGCGAGCCCGCTCCATGGCATGACGCCCGAGATGCTCGCGGACCAGCACGCCACGCTGCATGTGGTGATCGAGGGCTCCGATGAGTCGACCGCGCAGACCATGCAGGCGCGCTACAGCTGGTCGGACGGGCAGATCCGCTGGGATCACCGCTACGTCGACCTGATGAGCGACGCGGACGGCGTGAGCACGATGGACTACACGTACTTTCACGATGTCGTCCCGTTCGACGGGGTGATGTCTTACGGACCTCGGACGATCTGACGGGCGCGCTCGCAAACCGGGTCGGAAGTGCCTGGCGCCAGCCCGGAGAAATTCTCTCTCGAAATCTTCCCACCGCGGGCAGGCTCTCGCGCGAATGACCGGCGCCGCCGGAGAGTTAGCAAAAAATTTCCGTCATTGGCGAGAAAAAATAGAGTCTCTTTCGCCGCTCTCCACGGAGGGCGTACGACAGCAATAATTTGGAGACTCCCCACATGACCGCGCGCCCCGCGTTCGGCGACACGCCCTCGCCGCTTGATACGCCGCCTCTCGCCGACTACAAGCTCACCGACAACCTCACCGCCACGCGCGGCCGCATCTTCCTGACCGGCACGCAGGCGCTGATCCGCCTCGCACTGATGCAACGCGCGCTCGACCGCGCACACGGCCTGAACACCGCAGGCTTCATCAGCGGCTACCGCGGCTCGCCGCTCGGCATGGTCGACCAGCAGGCGTGGAAGGCGAAGAAGCTGCTCGAGGCCGCCGACGTGCGCTTCCTGCCCGCCATCAACGAGGAACTGGGCGGCACGGCCGTGCTCGGCACGCAGCGCGTGGAAGCGGACCCGGAGCGCACCGTCGAGGGCGTGTTCGCGATGTGGTACGGCAAGGGCCCGGGCGTGGACCGCGCCGGCGACGCGCTCAAGCACGGCAACGCCTACGGCTC
>DATBXG010000701.1:0-7729 GCA_036514415.1 Paraburkholderia sp. | reverse complement strand
TGCGCACCGTGACGGCCGTGCCCGCCATTGGCCCCGGCTGATGAAACGGCTGCAGGCCGAGGATGCCGCTCGAGCGGGCCATGTTGTCGCTCAGCAGCGAGACCGCGAGCTCGCGCAACGCGGCGAGCGTCGCGTCGCTGGCCTGTGGGGCGGACGCGTATTCGCGCCAGCCGATCGGATTGCAATGCGGATTGGAACGCGGGTTCATTTCGTTGCCCCTTCGCGTGCGGATTGCCGTTCGATCTGCGCGGAGAGGCGGCCGTACACCGCACGCGCGTTGCCTTCGTAAATGCGCTGGCGATCGGCGTCGCTGAGCCAGTCGATCGCGTCGATATAGCGGCGCGTGTCGTCGTAGTAGTGTCCGGTTTCCGGGTCGATACCCTGCACCGCGCCTATCGTTTCCGAAGCAAACAGGATGTTCTCCACGGGAATGACCTTGGCGAGCAGATCGGAGCCCGGCTGGTGGTAAACACACGTATCGAAGAACACGTTCTTGAGCAGATAGTCCTTCAGGAGCGGCCGCGCCATATCCTGTGCCAATCCGCGATAGCGCCCCCAGTGATACGGCACCGCACCGCCGCCGTGCGGAATGATGAAGCGCAGCGTGGGGAAGTCGGCGAAGAGGTCACCCAGCAGCAGTTGCATGAACACCGAGGTGTCGCCGTTGATGTAGTGCGCGCCCGTCGCATGAAAGTTAGGATTGCACGACGATGAAACGTGAATCATCGCGGGCGCGTCCAGTTCCACCATCGCCTCGTAGAGCGGATACCACGAGCGGTCCGTGACCGGCGGCCCCGACCAGTGCCCGCCCGAAGGATCGGGGTTCAGGTTGCAGCCCACGAATCCCAGCTCTTCCACGCAACGGCGCAACTCGGGAATGCAATTCGCGGGCGCCACGCCCGGCGCTTGCGGCAACTGGCAAACGCCCACGAAATGCTGCGGAAAAAGCGAGCACACGCGATGCACGAGGTCATTGCATTCGCTGGACCAGAGCGCGTTGGCCTCCGCGCCCGCAAGGTGGTGCCCCATGCCCGCGGCGCGCGGCGAGAAAATCGTCAGGTCGGTGCCGCGCTCGCGCTGGATGCGGCGCTGGCCATTCTCGATGCTCTCGCGAATCTCGTCGTCGGTAATCGACGGGCGCGGCGGGACCTGCGTGCCGTCCTCGAGCGCGGCAATCTGTTTGGCGCGCCAGGCTTCGTGCTGGCGCGGCGATGTCGTGTAGTGACCGTGGCAGTCAATGATCATGTGGAAGTTCCGTCAGGTGTGCGGACGATGAGAATCAGCTCTCGGTCGCTTCGTCGCGGCCGACGAGCGCGGGGCTCGACGCGCCTTCGTCGGCCGGCTTCACGCGCATCACGATGGCGATGAGCGTGGCGACGACGAGGAAGGCGGCGATCGTGAGCAGCGCGAGCTTGAAGTTGCCGGTGGCATGGCGCACGAGCCCGATGCTCCAGGGCCCCACCACGCCGCCGAACTGCGCGATGGTATTGATGAGGGCGATGGTCGCCGCGCCCGCCGCGCCGGTTCTGAACGACGCGGCGAGACTCCAGAACAGCGGGTTGCCCGCATAGATGAAGAGGCCCGTCACGCAAAGCAGTGCATACGCAAGCAGCGGATTCGGCGCATACGCGCTACCCGCGATGGCGAGCGCGCTCATGCCGTAGACGACTGCGAGGTGATACTTGCGATCGCCGGTGCGGTCGGAACTGCGGCTGACGAGGTACGTGCCCAGCACACCGAGCAGCGGCGGCACCGCGGACAGAAAGCCCACTTCGATGTTGTTGAGGTGGCCCAGGCTCTTCACGATCTGCGGCAGCCACAGGAAGAGCCCGTAGATGCCGACCAGCGCGCAGCCGAAAAGGCACGCGAGGCTCCATACGCGAATGTCGCCGGCCACGCGCAGCAGCGGAAAATGCCGACGACCGCCAAGCGCCTCGCGCTCCGCGGCAAGCGTGGATTCGAGCCATTGCTTCTCTTCGCCGGAAAGCCAGTTGGCGTCGGCAGGGCGCTCGGTCATGATGCGCAGCGTGACGAGGCCGAGCAGCATGGCGGGCACGCCTTCGAGAATGAACATCCACTGCCAGCCGTGCATGCCGAGCACGCCGTTCGCATAGGTCATCAGCGTGGTCGAGAGCGGGCCGCCAAGCACGGCCGAGAACGATCCCGCGATGATGTACCCGCCCACGGCGCGGGCGCGGTAGCGCTCCGGAAACCAGTAGGTCAGATAGACGGCAATACCCGGCAGAAAGCCCGCTTCCATCACCCCGAGCAAGAAGCGCAGCACGTAGAAGCTCTTCGCGTTGAAAACGAAAGCCGTTGCAGCCGCAACGGCCCCCCACGTGATGAGAATGCGGGCGATCCAGCGGCGCGCGCCCACGCGGTGCAAGAGCAGATTGCTCGGCACTTCCAGCAGCATGTAGCCGACAAAGAAAATGCTGCCCGCGAAGCCGAACACGGCCGGATCGAAACCCATGTCCGCGTTCATGTCGAGCGCGGCGAAACCGATATTGATCCGGTCGAGATAGTTGAAGAACATCATGGCGAAAAGGAGCGGCACGAGCCGCCGGTAAACTTTCCGCATGGTCGCTGCTTCGTCAAAGTGATTCATGCTGTCTCCGCCTGATGGCGACGGGCGGTGCCGTCGCTGCATTCTTATCGGCCCGCAGCAATTGCCGCTGCGAGCGGCGCCCCACCGGGCGGGGCGCCTGACTTTCGATAATAAGAAGCGGGAAGCGCTGAGTCCAAGACGCGATACTTATGCTTCTATAAGCGTGCGCTTATAGTGTGCCGGCAGGCGGCGCAGTTAATCCGCTCACTCGATCGGCTCCGGCAGGCATTCGAGAAACGCGCGCAGATGCGACGAGGCGTCGTCGCTGCGGAACGTCGCGGCCAGCACCGTGCGCTGCGAGGCGCCGGGGCCCGCGAGGTGGCGCGCCACGACGTCCGCGCGGCCGTGCCGCGCCACCGATTCGCCCACCACGGTCACGCCGAGACCCGCCGCCACGAGCGCAATGGCGGTCTGGATCTCGTAGGCCTGGTGAGCAACGAAGGGTGTCACCCCGGCGTCGCGGTAAAGCGCCTGCACCGTGCGCTTGAACTGCGCGTTCTGGTGCTTCGGGTAGAGAATCAACGGCGTATCGGCGAGTTCGTCGATTCGCACCGTCTTGCGCCTGGCGAGCGGATGATCCGACGCCATCAATACCACGAGCCGCTCGCGCAGCAGCGGCAAGGTCGTGTAGCCCGGCGTGGACAGGGGCTGCCGCCCGATGCCGATATGGATGCGCATGTCGCGCAGCGCGTCGGTCTGCTCGTCGGTCAGCATTTCGAACAGCTTGAGTTCGACCTGCGGATACGCTTGATGGAACGCCTTGAGCGCGGGCGGCAAAACGCTGTACATCGACGAGCGCGTAAAGCCGATACTGAGCCAGCCGCGCCGCCCGACACCGATCTCCAGCGTACCGAGCGTGACCTCGGCGAGCGAGCCGAGAATCTGCCGCGCCTCGGTGGCCAGATACTGGCCCGCCTCCGTCAAACGCAGCGGGCGCCGCGTGCGGTCGATCAGTTGCGTGCCCATGCGGTCCTCCAGCGCGCGTATCTGCTGGCTCAGGGCCGGCTGAGCGACGTGCAGCCGCTCCGCGGCGCGGCTGAAGTTCAGTTCTTCGGCGAGCGTCACGAAACACTGCAGGCCCCGAAGCTCATTCATCGCGTCTTCTCCGTTTTGCAAAGACCAGGCCGTGCCGACGAGGGCACGCGTCGCCCTGCATCCTAATACAGGGAACTACCAACGCCTTACGTCTTCACTGCGGATTTCACGAGCGTCTTTTCGGCGGCAGAGGCTGGTCGAGGCCGGGCTCGGCCGGCGTGGGCAGCGCATCGCCGAGCGGCCGGGAGATGTCGTTGCGGGGCGCCTCCCCGTCTGGATTCGCGCCCGCTTCCTCCGATGGCGGATCGTGTCGCGTTTTCGGCGGCAACGGCTGGTCGAGACCCGGTTCGGTGGGCGCGGGCACGGCGTCCCCAACCGGCCTGGGCAGACCCTTGCCGCGCGGTTCCGGCGCATCTTCGGGCTGTTTGGACTTGTCGGACTCGTGGTTCATCGTGTCGACCTCCCTGGGCGATTGATATCGCGTGGTGGAAGAAGGTCATGCAGGGAACGTGCCAGCGGCCTGCGCGCCAACTTCAGTAGAATGAGGGACACTGCGCGCCGACTCGGCCTGCCGGCGAAGCATCACACCAGGGAATCACGCCTGATGCCGCTCCGCTTCGATCGCCGCACCGCCGTCGCATTCCTTGTGGCCGCAACGTTCTTCATGGAGAACCTTCGCGGCGCCGGGGCCCACATCCTCGCGCAGCGCCAGCAAGGCTCCGCTCCCTGACTCCGCTCTTCTGCCCACCCATGCTCAGCGTTGCACTTCTTGTCTTCCCGGGCGTCCAGGCACTCGACGTGTTCGGGCCAACCGATGTTTTCTCGGAGGCGAACCGCTTGCTGCCGCCCGAGGCCCAGTACACGCTGGAACTGATCGCAACCGAACGCAATGCCGTGCCCTGTTCCAGCGGCGTGCGCATCGGCGCGGACCGCTACTTCGAGGAGGCAGACGGCCATTACGATTTGCTCCTCGTGGCGGGCGGCCCCTCGCTCGTGCAGCAGCCGCTTCCTGATGCCGTGCACGCCTGGCTGCGCGATGCCTGCCTGCGCGCCCGGCGCTTCGGGTCCATCTGCAATGGCGCGCTCACGCTAGGCCGTGCAGATTTGCTGGGCGCCCGCACGGTGACTACGCACTGGAACGACGCCGCCGCCCTCGCCGCGATGTGCCCGACGGCGAACGTCGAATTCGACCGGATCTTCATTCAGGACGGCAACCTCTATACCTCGGCAGGCGTGACGGCGGGCATCGATCTTTCGCTCTACCTGCTGGCGCAGGACCATGGGCCCGAAGTCGCGCTGAACGTCGCGCGGCGCCTCGTTGTGTTCGTGCAGCGCGCGGGGGGACAGTCGCAGTTCAGCCCGTATCTCACGCCGTATGCGGAAGCGTCGTCGCCGATTGCCCAGGTGCAGCAATATGTGCTCGGGCATCTGCATGAAGATTTGAGCGTGGATGTGCTCGCATCCGTCGCGAAGATGAGCAAGCGCAACTTCGCGAGAATCTTCGTGCGCGACACCAACGTGACGCCGGCCGAGTTCGTTGAGAGCGCACGCATCGACGCGGCCCGCGTGATGCTCGAGAACAGCTCGGTGCCGTTGAAGACCGTTGCCTTTCAATGCGGCATGCGAGACGCCGACCATTTGCGCGTGGCATTCAGGCGCAAACTGGGCACCACGCCGCAGCAATATCGCGCCCACTTCGGCGCCGTCACCGCGAAGGCCAAACGCACTGCGAAAGCCGGATCGTAGCAGCGCACTTCGCTGGCGAACGGCGCTTTCCCCGCCTAATCCGCCGTGCGCACGTCGCGCCGCACCGCCTGCGGCGGCACGCCAAAGCCGCGCACGAACGCCTCGCGCATATGCCGCCGGTCGCGAAAGCCGGTCTCGCGCGCGATCACGTCGAGCGGATGCGTGCTCTGCTCGATCATGAGCCGCGCCGCCTCCAGCCGCAGGCCTTCCACGGCGCGCGCGGGCGATTGCCCCGTCTCCGCCGTGAACACGCGGCTGAACTGGCGCGGGCTCAGGTGCACCGCTTCGGCAAGCTGCTCCACCGTGAGCGCATGGCTCAGATTGCGGCGAGCGTAGTCGAGCGCGTTCTGGATGCGGTCGGATTTCGGCGCGAGCGCGAGCATTTCCGAATGCTGCGACTGGCCGCCCGAGCGGCGCTGATGCATGACGAGCTTGTGCGCGACCGAGCGCGCCGCCTCCGCGCCGAGATCGCGCTCGACCATGGCAAGCGCGAGATCGAGCCCCGCCGTCATGCCCGCCGAGGTCCAGATCGGCCCATCGACGATATAGATGCGGTCGTCCTCCACGCGCACATCGGGAAAGCGCTGCTGCATGTCGCGCGCGAAGAACCAGTGCGTGGTCGCGCGCCGCCCGTCGAGCAGGCCCGCCTCGGCCAGCACGAAGCCGCCCGTGCAGATGCCCGCCACGCGGCGCGCGCGGCCGCTCGCGCGGCGCAGGAACGCGAGCGCCGCGGGTGCAGCGCTCACGCTGAGCGGATCCGTCACGCCCGCCACGATCCAGGTGTCCACGCGGCTGCGCGCGGGAGTGGGCGTGCGCAGCGTGCTCACGTTCATGCCGAGCGAGGAGCGCACCTCGCCGCCTTCCACCGAGTAGTTTTCGATGGCATAGAACGGCGAACCCGCCACGAAATTCGCCCATTCGAAAACGCTTTGCGTGGCGATCGCCATCACCTGAAAGCCATCGCTGAGCAGGTAGCCGATGCGGTGCATCTCCGCCTCCCGTCACTGCATGTCGCAAAAGACGACCTTATACGTCATTTGCGCCACCGTCAACGTGGCTCATGCCGCCGCAGGCATCGCATGCACAGGCGGCGCGCTCGCCCCCCGCATCGCTTGAACCGCGGCCTGCGCCACCGGCGGCGTGTCGAGCGCCGCCTCGCTCAGGCGGAACGTCGCCACGGCCTCGGCCATCTGGCTCGCCTGCTGCTCGAGCGACTCGGCCGCGGCGGCCGCCTCTTCCACGAGCGCCGCATTCTGCTGCGTCACCTGATCCATCTGGCTCACCGCCGTCTCGACCTGCTCGATGCCGGCGCTCTGCTCCACGGTGGCCGAGGCGATCTCCTTCATGAGGCCCGACACCTTGTCCACCGAGGCGACGATCTCGGCCATCGTGGCGCCGGCTTCGCCCACGAGCGAGCGGCCGTTGCGCACGTCGTGCACCGAGGCGTCGATCAGCGTCTTGATCTCGCGCGCCGCCGAGGCGCTGCGCTGCGCGAGCATGCGCACCTCGCCCGCGACGACGGCGAAGCCGCGCCCCTGCTCGCCCGCGCGCGCAGCCTCGACCGACGCGTTGAGCGCAAGAATATTGGTCTGAAACGCAATGCCGTCGATGATGCCCGTGATGTCCGCGATCTTGCCCGAGCTGCGGCTGATTTCCTCCATCGTGTCGATCACCTGCTCGACCACACGCCCGCCGCGCTGCGCGACCTCGGCCGCGCCCGTGGCGAGCGCGCTCGCGGCGTTCGCATGCTGGGCGTTCTGGCGCACGCTCGACGTGAGCTGCTCCATGCTCGATGCCGTCTGCTCCAGCGAGGCGGACTGCTGCTCCGTGCGGCTCGACAGATCGAGATTGCCCGCCGCGATTTCCCGTGCGCCCGTATTGATCGCATCGCAACTGGAGCGCACGCTGCGCACCGTGTGGCTCAGGCCGCCCTGCATGCGCCGCATCGCACCCAGCAACTGCCCGACTTCGTTGCGCCCGCCACCTTCTATGTGGACCGCGAGATCGTTTGCGGCGATCTGGTTCAGCACTTCGACCGCCTCGGCGAGCGGCGCGGTCACGAGGCGGCGCAGCGCCACATGGGTCGCGACGACGAGCGCCAGCGCGCCCACGAGGCCCACCGCCACCATCGCCATCACCCAGTCGTGCTCGCGCTCGCCCCGCTCGAGCGTCGCGCGCGTGACGGCATCGGCGTTCGCGCGCAAGGCGGCCACGGTCGCGGAGAACTGCGTGTTCGCGCTCGCGACATCGCCGGCGGCAAGCGCCGCATAGGTCGCGGTATCGCCCGCTGCCAGCGCCGTGGCAGCGCGCTGCAGCGAATCGGCAAGCGCGCGCGAGGCG
>DATBXG010000700.1:0-5263 GCA_036514415.1 Paraburkholderia sp. | reverse complement strand
GCGCTGATACCCGACGTGCTCGTCCCCAGCACGACGCCGATACGGCCCGCGCCAAAGCGTTCGCGCGCGGACTCGATGGCGGGCCGGATCTGCGCCAGCGCGGCGAGCAAAAGCCGGTTGTTGCGGCAATCGTAGTGCGCGAGCAATGCGGGCGGCGCAACGTCGAGCGGTGCCTTCACGCTGCCCACGAAGGCCGTGCCGGTACGCGTCGCGATCGGCCCCATGCCGGGCGCCTCGCCGCGCGCGAGCGCATCGACGATCGATGCCACGTCGTCGCCGAGCGCGTTGACCATGCCGAGCGCGTGCAGATAGACGGGGTGCGCCACTACGTCTTTCTCCGTTTAATCGAGGGAATGCCGCTTGTGCCGATCGGCGCAAGCATGACGGACACCATGATGCCGAGCGACAGCGTGGCGCCGAAGCTCTTGAGCGCGGGCATCGAACTCATGCCGAGCATGCCGAACGACAGCAAGGTCGTCGCGGCGGAGAGCAGCACGCCCGTCCATACGGCGCCGCGATCGGCGTTGGCGCGCATCGCGCCTTCACGCAGGAAGACGGCATAGTTCGCGCCCACGCCGAGTACGAGCATCAGCGCCAGCATGTTGAAGAGATTGATGCGCATGTGCGCATAGCCGAAAGCGGCGAGCGTCACGCCGATTGCGAGCCATACGGGCAGCGCGACCGCGATGCCCCCGCGCCAGCCATAGCGGACGATCAGCAGCGCCAGCACCAGGGTCAACGCGCCAGCGAGCCAGATCGCGCCATCTTGCCGGTACACGCCAAAGAGCCGCGACACGCTCGCCGCCTTGTCGACGAAGCTGACGCCGGGCAACGCGTGGGCGACGCCATCAAGCGCGGGCTCGTTCGCGGCCGACACGCCCTGCGGAATCACGATCGCCGCGAACGCGCCGGGCGTGCTCACGGAGCGTCCGAGCCACAGATGGCGGAACGGCTGCGACCAGGGCTCGGCAAGCCAGTCTTCCACACGCAGCACCGACGTGCGGGACTGCGTCCAGGCATTCAGCCACGCCTCTCCCACATCGTCGCGAAAGCCTGCTGCACCCAGCAACTCGCGCAATGCGGCCGGATCGGCAAACACGTGCGCGCCCAGCAGGGCGCGATCGGCCTGCTGTTGACGCGCGGACGGCACGAACGAGGTCACCGACTGCCAGCCGCTCAGCGGGGACGCGCCCGTGAGCGCCCCGAGCCGCGCGCACAGCGCCTCCGTGCGCTCGAGCACCTCCTCCTGCGTCGCGCCGCGCACGACGAAAAACTGCGCGCTGTTGTCCGCCCCCACTGCGCGGCTCACCACGCGCTCCTGCACCACGAGCGCCGGATCGCGCTGGATCAGCAGATGAATGTCGTCGTCGCTGCGCAACTGCAGCCAGCCTGGAACGGCCACGATCAGGAGCGCGAACGCGACGCCCCACGCACGCCGGCCGCCGATCAGCGTTTGCCATCTCGCGAGCGAGGCGGCCGCCACCGCAAAGAGCGTGTGGGGACTGCGCCGAGCGGGCCGCGTCATGAGGGTCGGCAGCAGCCAGATGACCGAAGCGAAGGCGGTGAAAATACCGACGATGGCAAAGCAGGCGATCTGCTTGAGCGCCGGAAACGGCGCGAACGTCAGAATGGCGTAGCCGAGCAGACTCGTGCTGAGCGCGACCGTCAGCGCGGGCAACACTTCTCTTGCGCCGCGCCGCGAGTCCCAGCCGTGCCGCGCGCCGAGGTAGACGACGAAGTACTGAATCGAATAGTCGACTGCCTCGCCGATCAGGCTGGCGCCGAACACGAGCGTGAGCAGATGCAGCTTGCCGAAGACGAGCATCGTCCCCGCGAGCGCGCACAGAATGCCGAGCGCGGTCGAAACGAAGCCCAGCAGGATGAGCCGCGGCGAGCGGAAGATCCAGAGCATGAGCAGCGCGACGCCCACCGCCGTCACGATGCCGATCACGTGGACGTCGCGTTCCGAGGCGCGGCGCGCGGCCTCGGCATAGAACACGGCGCCCGTGCGTGCGACGATGACGTCGGGCCACGCAGCCTTCAGCGCCGTCTCGCCGCTTGCGACCGCAAGCAGCACGTTGCGCTGAACGTCGGACTCGTACGCCGATCCCGGCAGCGCGCCGAGCACGAGCACGTGGGTGGTGGAGCCCTCGTGCGAGACGAGGAAGCCATCCTCGATGGTCAGATTCGATGCCGCGAGCGGCAGGCCCGCGAGCCAGTGCTGGAGCCAGCCAAAGGGATCGTCGGCGAGCGAGGTCGTGAGGCCCGCGCCCGGCAGCCCATAGAGGCGTTCGGTTAGCGCGGCGCGCAGCGTCCCGGCGCTGCCGGCGGCGATCCCAACACCGGCGCGATCTTCGGCCGTGAGCAGTCCGAAGCGGTGCGGCAGGTAGAAACGCGTGATGCGGCCGGGATCGAACGGCGGGACGCGTGCCGTGACCGAGGCAAACGCGTGACTCGCGCTCAACGCCGCGCCCAGTTGCGCCGCCGCCGCTTTTGCATGTGCCGCGTCGTTGCTCGACACGAGCAGCACGGCGCGGTTGCCTAGCGCGAGCGCGAGCTGGTCCACCGCCTCTTCCGCCACGGGGTCGGCCTCCGTCGCCGGCAACAGCGCGAGCAGGTTCGTCTGCAAGGGCGTGGGACCCGCAAAGCGCCAGGCGCAATACAGCGCCGCGGCCACGGCGAGCAGCAGCCAGGCGGCGCGCAGCGTCCATTGCCGCCATGGCGGCGTTGCGGGGCGAAGCTCGAGAGTATCCACTACGGCGTTCCGAACAGCTTCTGGTCGGCGGGCGCAAGCGCGGACACCGGCGTGCTGCCGCTAAAGGCGTACTGCGTGATATCGCCGTTTGCGAAGGTGATCCGCAAGCTTTCCAGGAAATCGCCGCCCTCCATCTCGATGCCGCGCAGCGACTGCGCGATCTGCGGCTGACGCGGCACGAGGTGCATCTGCCACTGCGAGGGCGTGCCGCGCGCCTCTACGTCGAATTGCGAGTACAGCGCGCTCAGATCGCCGGCAAGCATCGTGCGCATCATCTTCGCGATCTCAGCCGCGCCGCGCGAGCCCTGCGCCGCGCCGGTCGCGGCGCGCTGACCGGCCGCGTCGATCACGGCGACGCCGCTGTCGGTCATGACCCACGTCTTCCTGTATGGCGTATCGATCTGCCAGATCACGCCGCGCTCGCGAAAGAAGAGCAGCGAGCCCGTGCTCACGAGCGGCGCCTTCATCGCGGCGAGCGTCTGCGTTTGCGTGAAGCGCGAGCGCACGCCCTTCGCGTGCGCGAGATGCGCCGCGATCTGCGAGACGAGCGCGGCATCGCTCGCGCTCGTGCTCGAAGACGTCGTTGCCGCATGCGCCGGCATGCACACTGCCTGAAGCGCGATCAACGCCGCGGCAGCCGCGTGCCGTTTCAGCTTGCCCATGCGCGCTCCAGCTTTTCGAACACGACGGGCGGCGAGACGAACTGCAGTTCCTGCGTTGCGGCATTCACGGCGACCTGGATCGTGTAGCCCTTCGTGAGACGCGAGCGCGAATCGCGATCGTAGATTTCGTAGCCGATTTTCAGGCGGTTTTCATACTCGAGCAGATGGGCGCGCACCTCGAGCTGCTGCCCGTAGACGGCCGGGCGCACATACTTCAAATGCGCTTCGACGACAGGCCACACATAGCCCGATGCCTGCATCTCGCGATAGTCGTAGTCGAACTTGCGCAGCAGCGCCGCGCGGCCAAATTCGAAGTACTTCAGATAATGACCGTGCCAGCAGACGTTCATCGCGTCCACGTCATGGAACGGCACCTCCACGTGCGCGCTCGCGCTCAACACTGTCGTAACGTTGCGCGCCTCGCTCATGGCCGCGTCCCCTCGTTCTGGCCAACGACGTTGCCCGCGAAGTCCCCCGCAGCAATCCGTTCCGTCATGGCGCGCAACTCGTGTTCGAGCGCACGGTCCTCGTCGACGAACGGCGAGGACGCAGCCACGTCCTCCATGAAGCCGGAGAGCGGCTCGGGAATCACGGTGGCGGCGTTGCCGCGCAAGCGCAGGCGCGCCGCCTGCACCGTGGCGAGCGTGTGCGCCGCCGCGACCTGCTCGGTCAGTTGCAGCACGCGCAGACAGTCGCGCGCCGCGATCGTCCCCATGCTCACCTTGTCCTGGTTGTGCGCTTCCGTGGAGCGGGAGAACACGCTCGCGGGCATCGTGTGCTTGAGCGCCTCCGCCGTCCACGCCGACGACGAGATCTGCACGGCCTTGAAGCCGTGGTTGATCGGCGCGCGCGCGCTCGTCGCGCCCGTCAGGTTGCGCGGCAGGCCGTTGTTGAACTTGTCGTCCACCAGCAGCGCGAGCTGCCGGTCCATCAGGTCGGCGAGATTCGCGACGGCGGCCTTCAGGCCGTCCATGGCGAACGCGATATGGCCGCCGTAGAAGTTGCCGCCGTGCAGCACGCGTTCGCCGTCCGGGTCGATCAGCGGGTTGTCGTTGGCGCTGTTCAGTTCGTTCTCGATGTCGCGGCGCATCCACGTCAGCGCGTCGCACACCACGCCGATCACATGCGGCGCGCAGCGGATCGAATAGCGGTCCTGAAGCCGGTGGCCCGGCGTGTCCGGGCGTCCGGCGAGATCCGCGCGGATCCAGCTGGCGGCCTCGCCTTGCCCCGCATGCGGCTTGGCTTCGAAGATGAACGCGTCGAAATGCGCGGCGCGCCCGTCGAGCGCCACCGTGGCGAGCGCGGTGAGGCGCGCGGCAAGTCGCGCGAGCTGCGCCGCGCGCGCGAACGCGAGACACGCGAGGCCGGTCATCACCGCCGTGCCGTTCATCAGCGCGAGGCCTTCCTTGGGCGCGAGCGTAAGCGGTTCGCGGCCTAACGCGAGCCACGCGTCGCGCGCCTCGCATGGCGCGCCGCGAAACTGCACGCCGCGCTCGCCCGCCAGCGCCGCCGCGACATACGAAAGCGGCGTGAGATCGCCGCTTGCGCCCACCGAGCCTTCGGCGGGAATGCGCGGCAGTACGCGATGATTGATGAGGTCGGCTAGACGTTCGAGCAGCACCGGCCGCACGCCCGAGAGACCGTACGCCAGCGAATTCAGTCGCGCGGCGATCACGGCGAGCGCCTGCGCGTCGTCGAGATACTCGCCCATGCCGCAGCCGTGATAGCGCGTGAGCTGCAGCGGCAGGGCCTCGACGAGCGCCATCGGCACATCGACCACGCAGGCGTCGCCGTAGCCGGTGTTGACGCCGTACACGGTCGCGCCGGCTTCAAGATGGCGGCGCAG
>DATBXG010000699.1:0-3161 GCA_036514415.1 Paraburkholderia sp. | reverse complement strand
GTCGTGCCGAAGAGCTTCCTGCCGAACTACGGCGAGTTCTACGAGCCGCGCCAGTTCAGCCCCGCCGATAGCGCGAGCACCGATACCGTGCGCCTCGCCGGCGCCGACGTGCCGTTCGGCGCGTCGCTGCTGTTCGAGGTGCCGCAGGTCGCGGGGCTGCGCTTTCACGTGGAGATTTGCGAGGACGTCTGGGTGCCGATTCCGCCTTCGTCGTTCGCGGCGCTCGCGGGCGCTTCGGTGCTCGTGAATCTTTCGGCGTCGAACGTCGTGGTGGGCAAGGCGGGCTACCGGCAGCAGCTCGTGTCGCAACAGTCGGCGCGCTGCCTCGCCGCGTACCTGTACACCTCGGCGGGCAAGGGCGAATCGACGACCGACATGGCCTGGGACGGTCACGCGCTCGTGTGCGAAAACGGCGAGCTGCTCGCACAGTCGCAGCGTTTCTCCGACGACTCGCACCTCATCTTCGCCGATGTCGATCTCGCGCGTCTGCAACAGGAGCGCATCCGCCAGACGACGTTCGGCGATTCGATCCGCCGTCACGCCGATCAAGTCGCGAAGTTTCGCGTAATCGCGTGCGAGCTTGCAGGCGAGGGAGCTTGGGAGCGCGAGACGCTCGCGCTGTCGCGCCGCGTGGAGCGCTTCCCTTACGTGCCGGCCGATCCGAAGCGCCGCGACGAACGCTGCAACGAGGTCTACAACATCCAGGTGCAGGCGCTCGTGCAGCGGCTTTCGCAGGCTGGCATCAAGAAGGTGGTGATCGGCGTGTCGGGCGGGCTCGACTCCACGCACGCGCTGCTCGTGTGTGCGAAGGCAATGGACCGTCTCGAGCTGCCGCGCGCGAACATCCTCGCCTACACCATGCCCGGCTTCGCCACGAGCGAGCGCACGCTGCGCCAGGCGCGCGAGCTGATGGCGCTGGTGGGCTGCACGGCGCGCGAGATCGACATTCGCCAGAGCTGCATGCAGATGCTCGAAGACCTCGGCCATCCGTACTCGGAAGGCAAGGAGACCTACGACATCACCTTCGAGAACGTGCAGGCCGGCGAGCGCACGAATCACCTGTTCCGCCTCGCCAACTTCAATCACGCGATCGTGATCGGCACGGGCGACCTCTCGGAACTCGCGCTCGGCTGGTGCACGTACGGCGTGGGCGATCACATGTCGCACTACAACGTGAACGCGAGCGTACCGAAAACGCTCATCACGCACCTCGTGCGCTGGGTGGCCGAAACGGGCCAGATTGGCCAGAACGGCGAGAGCGGCCGCGACGTGCTCGAAGCGATTCTCGCCACCGACATCAGCCCCGAGCTGATTCCCGGCAAGTCCGACGGCGCGCCGGAGCAGAAGACCGAGAGCACGATCGGACCGTACGAGCTGCAGGACTTCAACCTCTACTACACGCTGCGCTTTGGCTTCGCGCCTTCGAAGGTCGCGTTCCTCGCGCGCCACGCGTGGGGCGATCGCGAGGCGGGGGCGTGGCCCGAGAACGCGAGGGTCGTGCGCAACCAGTACGATCTCGCGGCCATCAAACGCAATCTGCGCATCTTCCTCGACCGCTTTTTCCGCCAGAGCCAGTTCAAACGCACCTGTATTCCGAATGCGCCGAAGGTCGGCTCGGGCGGCTCGCTCTCGCCGCGCGGCGACTGGCGCGCGCCCAGCGATTCGGAATCGGTGGTGTGGCTCGCCGATCTGGAGCGCGTTCCGGACGAGGCAGCTGGGGCGCCTGCGGGCAAGCCCTCGGCGTGAGCGACGGGCGCACAGCGTAGAATCCCGATATGTTCCGAAATTTCCGACAAATCCGATAACGAGACGAGGTTCCGCCATGAAACGCATTACTGCCGTGATCAAGCCGTTCAAGCTCGATGAAGTCCGCGAAGCGCTCGCCGAAGTGGGCCTCACGGGCCTGACCGTCACCGAGGTCAAGGGCTTCGGCCGCCAGAAGGGCCACACGGAGCTCTACCGCGGCGCCGAATACGTGGTCGACTTCCTGCCGAAAGTGAAGATCGAGGTGGTGGTCGCGAACGACCAGGCCGACCAGGTGATCGACGCGATCATCGGCGCGGCGCGCACCGGCAAGATCGGCGACGGCAAGATCTTCGTGACCGACGTGGAGCGCGTGATCCGCATCCGCACGGGCGAGGAAAACGAAGCGGCGGTGTGAGGCCGCCTGCTTTGCACTGCCGGTCCCCGAAGTACACGAAGCACCTGTAGCACCAATAGAAAAGGGGACGGCGCCGCTTGCGCGGCCCGTCCCCAGCATAAAAAACGGTGCGATACCCTTTCGGACATCGCACCGATACGCGCCTCTCGCAGCAGCGTGAAAACTTCGATGTAGCTGTTCTGTCTACACTCGCTTCGAATTAGAACGAGTGCTGGATACCTGCGTACACGCCAACCTGGCTGTGGCCCGGAAGCGGGTTGCCAGTGCTTGCGCCCGTACCGAAGTTGTTGGCGTTCAGGCCGAAGTTGGCCGCCTTGCTGTTCTGCACCGTGCCTGCCTGGATGTCGAGCAGCGTGCGCTTGGACAGGTTGTACGAGCCGCCGATCGTGTACAGCGTGGCGTTGCCGCCGCCGTTGTTCGCGTTCACGTGGTAGATCGCCGCAATCAGCGCTGCAGCCGGCGTCATTTGCCACGTCACACCGCCCCACTCGTGGTCGAGCGTAGTCGGCTGGCCAACCAGCTGGCCGGTCATGCCTGCCGAGCGGATGGCTTCGTAGCCGCCCTGAACCTTGAACGAGCCGAGGAAGATGTTGAACATGGCCATGTAGTCGCGCGAGTACGCGAATACGCCATTGGTGGTTGCCTGGCCGACCTTGGTGCTGCCGTCGATCGCGTTGTAGGTGCCGCCCAGCGTACCGTTGTTCGGATTGCGGATTTCGTCATACAGGCCGCGGATCTGGAACAACGAGCTCGTGTAGGTGAGCTGCAGGCCAGCTTCGCGACCCTGGCTCGTCGAGCCGTCACCGTTCCAGCCCGTCGCGTTCGAGAGCGCGTACTGGCCGTAGACGTCAAAGCCCATCCAGTTCGGCGACTGGTACGAAATGTTGTTGCTCGATTGCGGCCAGTTGCGGCCACGGACCATCGAAGCCGACGACCAGTTCGACTGACCGAACGGGTCGAAGTCCCAAATGCCGTTGGAGATGAACAGCATGCGGCCAGC
>DATBXG010000698.1:0-12891 GCA_036514415.1 Paraburkholderia sp. | reverse complement strand
CCTGGCCGGGCTGGCAGCGCACGCCGCGCGAAACGCGCACGTATTGCGCGATCGCCTGACGCAGCGCGGGCATGCCCGCGCTGTCGCCATAGCCGAGATCGTGCGCGCGCAACTCGCGCAACGCGCGTTCGACCGCCGTGCGCCATTGCGCGTAGGGGAACGCGTCGAGCGCGGGCACGCCTGGGCGCAGCGCCTTCGAACCGTCGCGGCCCGAGCGGCGCGGCGGGAGTTCACGCACGCGGCGCGCAAGCGCGGGCACGGGATCTTCGCGCTGCGCGGTTTGTGCCGGCGTTGCCGCCGCACCGGCGCTGACTGCGTTGACGACCGAACCGTGGCGCGTCGCGCTGACGAAGCCCTCTTCCACGAGCCGCTCATACGCATAGAGCACCGAATTGCGGGCAATGCCGAGCTGCTCCGCAAGCGCGCGGCTCGAAGCGAGGCGCGTGCCGCGGCCAATGTCGCCGTCGAGAATCGCCCGGCGCAGGCTCTCGTAGAGCAGGTCCTGCTGCGTGAGCTTGCGCACGGCGCGCTTCGCATAGGCCGTCATCATCAACGCGTAGTCCAAACCCGTGGCTCCATCAATTCCAGTTTCGGTGGGGCTAACAATGGTGCCACAAGTCGCTTACGCTTGGGGGTTCAGGAAGCCTGCAAGCAAGGAGACAAGACATGACCGACACGACGCTTCACGTGCGCGCCGTCGCACCCGACGATTTCGACGCATGGCTGCCGCTGTGGGACGGCTACAACCGCTTCTACGGGCGCTTTGGCGAGACCGCGCTGCCGGAACACATCACGCGCACGACGTGGTCGCGCTTCTTCGACGGCTACGAGCCCATGCACGCGTTCATCGCCGTGCGCGACGAGCGCGTGCTCGGCCTCGTGCACTTCATCTATCACCGCAACACGATCATGGAAGGGCCGATCTGCTATCTGCAGGATCTCTTCACCGTGGAAGACGCGCGCGGCCAGGGTGTGGGCCGCGCGCTGATCGAGGCCGTGTATGCACACGCGAAGGCGTCGAACGCGTCGCGCGTGTACTGGCACACGCACGAAACGAATCACGCGGCCATGCGTCTTTACGACGACGTGGCGAGCAAGCCGGGCTTCGTCATGTATCGCAAGGACGTATGAAACGCCTCAGGCGAGGTCCTTGAGCAGCGACTCGCGCACCTCGCCGTCGACGGTCTGCGTCGGCACGCGGTAGTGCGGATGATCGCAGCCTATCGCGAACGCAGCGCCTTCGCGCAGCCGCGTCTTCATCTGCGGCGTAAGTTCGAAACGCACGAAATGCACCGCCGAAGTCTTCTCGGCGCTCTCGCGTTCGAGATCCTCGTCGGCAATCGCATAAACGGGCGGCTCGCCCTCCACCTGAACGAACACCTTGTCCTCGATGCCGATGAGCCGCGCAAGCGCTGCGCGCCGCTCGATTTCGTTCTCGTATTCGAGCTGCAGGGTCGCCTTGAGGTTGCTGCCGTCCGGCACGAGCGGCAAGTAAGCCTCGAGCTCGCCCTGAATGCCGTCTTCATCGAAGATCTTTTCGATGTGCAGCATCTCCTGGATCTGATAGCGAATCGTGGCCTCGTCCTCGAACAGGAACGTGAGGTGGTTGCCGAGCGAAATCACGCGCTTCTTCTTGTGCTCGATGATGCGTTTGCGCATGTCGCCCCGCACCCTTGCGTAGGCTTCCAGCGTCAACAGCGAATTTCTCGCGATCGTCATGAGTCGTGCCTCGTGTCTGTGGCGTGATGGCGGCGCCGCTCAAATGCCATAGGCGCGGCGCAGCAGGGTGATGGGGTGAGCGAGCGGCGGCTCGCCAAGCTGGTTCTCCTCGATGCCCTGCGCGATGTGGTGGCCCGCGAGCTGGCAGTCCGACGAGATGAAGTTGGGCGCGGCCTGGCCCATCTGCTTGAACACGGGCGTGCCGATCTTCATCGACATGGCGTGGAATTCCTTCTTCACGCCGAACGTGCCCGCATGGCCCGAGCAGCGCTCGACCACGGTCACTTTCGTTTCGGGTACGAGCGAGAGCAGGTCGAAGGTCTTGCGGCCGATGTTCTGCACGCGCGCGTGACATGGCACGTGATACGACACGTTGCCGAGCGGCGCGCGAAAATCGGTCTTGAGCAGGCCGTCACGATGACGCGCGACGAGATACTCGAACGGGTCCCAGAACGCGTCGCTCACGGCTTTCGTGTTGGCGTCGTCGGGGAACATGAGCGGCAGTTCGTGCTTGTACATGAGCACGCAGCTCGGCACCGCGCCAATCAGCGCATGGCCTTCGCGCGCGTAGCGCGCAAGCATCGGCATGTTCTGCGCCTGCTTGTGCGCAACGCCCTCGAGGTTGCCCTGCTCCAGAAGCGGCATGCCGCAGCACCATTCGCTCTTCACCAGCTCATAGGGAATCTCGTTGTGGTCGAGCACCGCGAGCAGATCGTGGCCAATGCCCGGCTCGTTGAAATTCACATAACAGGTCGCGTAAATCGCGACCTTGCCCGGCGTGCGTTCGCCGTCGCGCACTTCGCTCGATGTCGCGCGCTTCGCAACGTTACGGAACTTGTGTGCGGCGAAGTCGGGCAGCCACGCCTTGCGATCGACGCCCAGCATGTCTTCCATTGCGCCGCGCATCGCCTTCGTGTGATTGATCGCGTTCACCGTTTGCGTGACGACGGGAATGCCGGCGAGCTGGCCGAGCGCATCGGTGTTCGAGAGCACGCGGTCGCGCAACTTCACTTCGCCCTTGCGATAGTGCACGGCCTTCGCGCGCAGCATGAGATGCGGAAAATCCACGTTCCACGAGTGCGGCGGCACGTAGGGGCACTTCGTCATGTAGCAGAGATCGCACAGATAGCACTGGTCGACGACCTTGCCGTACGACGATTTGTCGACATCGTGCGCCTCGCCGGTGTCGGTTTCATCGACGAGATCGAAGAGCGCCGGAAACGCGCCGCATAACGACACGCAGCGTCTGCAGCCCGCGCAGATGTCGAATATGCGCGCAAGCTCGGTGTCGAGCTGCGCCTGGTCGTAAAACGCGTCGGAGCGCCAGTCGAGCGGATGGCGCGTGGGCGCTTCGAGACTGCCTTCCTTGTGGGGCATGACGTCTCCTTCTTCTAGTTATCGGCTGGACGCGCACGAACGCGCGCCGGATCTTGCCCGGCACGCGAAAAAAAGCGCGCGCGTCATGTACGCGTGCCGAGCCGTGGCACGCGGCGATGCTCAGTCCGCCAGGACGTCCAGGGCCTTCGTATAGCGGTTGGCGTGGCTGCGCTCGGCCTTGGCTAGCGTCTCGAACCAGTTCGCGATCTCGTCGAATCCTTCGTCGCGCGCGACCTTGGCCATGCCGGGGTACATGTCGGTGTATTCGTGCGTTTCGCCTGCAATCGCCGCTTGCAGATTCAGGCGCGAGGTGCCGAACGGCAGCCCGGTTGCCGGGTCGCCCACCGCTTCCAGATATTCGAGGTGGCCATGCGCGTGGCCGGTTTCGCCTTCAGCGGTCGAGCGAAACAGCGCCGCGACATCGTTCTGCCCTTCTACGTCGGCCTTCGCTGCGAAATACAGATAACGGCGGTTGGCCTGCGATTCGCCGGCAAATGCATCCTTGAGGTTCTGTTCCGTCTTCGAGCCCTTTAGCTGTGCCATCTATGCCTCCATCGATCGACCTGATATGTGGGGACGCGACGCAATTCGCCTTCGTGCGCTGCAGCATGGACGGGCGCCGCCCTATCAATCTAGGTTGTGGCGTTTGCGTTCCCAATTGTGATTTTCAATCCCGTTGATAGCGTAGCCGGGTTTACGCGGGCATAAAGAGGGTCGGTCCAGGCACGAACGGTGCGCGCGACGATCTGTCATGCACGATCCGCTTTGCGCTCGCGCGGAGTCGTCCTAGACTTTGAATTTGCCGACGCGCCCGATCAATTTTGCGGAGATGCCATGCGACTTACGATCCTGATCAACGGTTCCGATCCGACCGTCAATCATGACTATGCAGTGCTCTGGCTCGACACCGATCAGCAACGCTGGTCTCGCGAGTCTCATGAAGGGATCGACCTGCCAGAATGGGGTGAATTGCGCGACGTGAATGGTGTCACGTCGCTATGTGCGCCGCTCGAGAACGAGCCGCTGTGCACGCTACGCGGACTGCATGTGAACCGCCGCCAGGAAATCAGTTCCGCGCACGGCGACGCGACCTGGTCGTGTGAAACATCGCACTCGCCAATGGAGGGCCAGTGGCGCCTCCAGGCCGTGGACCGCCAGATGGTCCACGCCGAACACGCGCTTTTCGCAGGCTAGTCCAGGCTGCTGTTGATGCCTTGACCTGACTTGACTGATTGAATGCAGGCGGCATCGTTCGCCGCCTCGCTCCTCGCGCAGCAACGCAACGCTGCCGCGCTCATTGCATCTGCGTCTGCTTTCACGTGACGCCGCGCTTGCGCCCGCCCATCCGGCGGGCGCGCGTTTTTTTGCGCCACGCGTTTCGCGTGCGTCATCGCGCCCGCTATACTTTCAGCCCGCTTGATCCCACCCCAGTCCCGTCCGTCTCCTCGATGAAGAAGCTGTTTGCCTCACTGATTTCCTTGCTGATGCTCGCCGTCGCGAGTCATGCCTGGGCCGCGCCGGCCTGTTCGCAATTCGTGCCCGACGGGCAGTTCCCGACGCTCACGAACCAGCGCATGGCGCCGAAAACGCGCGTGCTCTGTTATTCGGATTTCGTCGTGCTGCATTCGGGCGTCACGCATGGGCCGCTGTGGTCCGCCGAGCATCTCACGCGCGATCACCTCGAAGCCGCGAAGGACATGACGCGCACGAACCGCTTCTTCGAAGACGACCGCCTGCCCGAGGGCGAAGGCGCGACGCTCGCCGACTACAGGCGCAGCGGCTTCGACCGCGGCCACATGAGCCCGGCGGGCAACCGCTGGAATGCGCAGGCGATGGCGGAATCGTTTTCACTCGCGAACATCGTTCCGCAGAATCGCGACAACAACCAGCGCCTTTGGGCCCATATCGAAACCGCGGTGCGCAAGCTCGCGATGAAGTATGGCGAGGCCTATGTCGTAACCGGCCCGCTCTTCACGGGCGCGCAGCTCCAGACGATCGGCGCCACGCGCGTGCTCGTGCCAACGCAGATCTTCAAGGTCGTGTACGTGCCTTCGCAGCAGCTCGCGTTCGCCATCGTCGCGGACAACGCGGCCGTCGATCGCTACGACGTGCGCTCGGTGCGCGATCTCGCGGCGCAAAGCGGCATTGCGTTCCCCGGCATTCCGGCGGACGTGGCGGCCAGGGCGAAGGTGTCGTTCAACGGCCGCGGCTTTGCCGTGAGCAAATGGGGCTGGTAAGCGGACCAGGCGCACGACCGGCCCCCCTGTGGCGCGCGGCTTTCTATAATGCGGGCCACACCATCGCGGCCACCAGCGGGCACCAGCGGTGCACAATCGGCCACAATCAGGCACGAGACTTACCCCGCGTAGCCCCCAACGCAGAAGGAGATTCAAAACGTGTTCGACGCATTCGCAAACGACAACGACGTTCTGAACGTGCAGGGCGACGCACTCACGCTCACGAATGGCACGACGCGCGTGACGCTCGCAGGCACGCTCGAACTCACGCGCGACAAGCGCGGGCTCGCTGCCGCGATGGCGCTGAAGGCGGCGCTCGACGACGTCGTGAAGAAGCTGCAGTCCGACCCGCACCTGCCCGCGAAGGTCGCCGACGAGCCGGACCAGAAGCCCGGCGTCGTCGACAATCCGTTCAACTGAAAGCGCCCGCGCAAAGATGCGGGTAAAGCAAGCGCCTCAGAACGGCTTGCCTTCGCTCTCGCGCCATGCGCGCGCCATGAGCGTGTTCGAGGGCAGCGTTTCGTCGAGCAGCTTCTTCGCGCTCTGCGCGCCCGCGATCGGCAGGCCAGTGGGATCGATCGCGCCGATCTGCGCGAGCACCGAAGCCTGATCCCAGTAGATGTGCTCGTTATAGAGCTTGTTGCCGCGAAAGCAGATCACGGCGAGCATCGGCACTTCGAAGTATTTGCCCGTGGGCGCGAGGCCCGGCAGCAGCCAGTCGATCTCGCGGTCATGCGTGCAGCAGAAGATGAACTCATCCACCACGCGGTCCGAGCCGATCGTGCGCGAGATGGGGATCAGGCGCGTATCCTCCGGATTCGAGTGCACGAAGTGGTGCGTGTAGAAGCGCTTGAGTTCGTCGTGACCCACGCCGCCCGTCATCGTGGGAATGTGGTTGACGTAGGGCTGCGCGACCATCGTCGGCATCACGTCGTTGGGGTTGCGCGCGACGAACTCGTGGTAGCAGTGCTCTTCCCACAGTGCGTTGAAGTCGTAGATCGGCCCGAGCACGCGGCGCAACATGGCCAGCGTGCGCGAATACGCCATCATCGTCGCGGGCTTGTCGTACTGCGGACGGGCTGGCGACGCGAAAGCGTGGCCGCAGCCCGGATAGGTATACAACTCGACGCCAGGCTTGCCCGCCAGCGCCTGCGTGATGCGCTCGCGCGTGGCGGCGTCGCAGTGGGCGTCGTCGGCGCCGAAGTGCAGCATTAGCGGACACGTGATGCGCGAGGCTTCGTCCAGATCGTTTTCGAGGCCCACGGCGTAGTAGCCGATCGCGCAATCGACATCGGTGCGCGTGGCGCTCAGATACGCGAGCTTGCCGCCCAGGCAGAAACCCACCACGCCCGCCTTGCCGCGATGCTGCGGATGCGCGCGCAGCGCAGCGAGCGTTTGCGCCACGTCCTCCATGGCGAGATCGACGTCGAAGCGCTCATAGAGCGAGAACGCCTTTTGCGCGTCGGCGCCTTCATAGCCGAGATCGACGTTCGGCTCGAGACGCCAGAACAGGTCCGGCACCATGACGACGTAGCCTTCCTCGGCATAGCGGTCGGCGAGCGCGCGCATATAGCCGTTCACGCCAAAGATCTCCTGCAGCAGCACGAGGCCGGGGCCACTGCCCTCGGGCGGCAGCGCCGTGTAGGCGCGGAATTCGCCGCCGTCGCGCGACTTCACCTGGGTCCATTGTCCGCTCATCGGATGTCTCCTTTTGTTGACCAGCGTTAGTGGGCAAAGCAGCTCGTTCGGGTTGGTCGCCGTAGATTACCGTCGATTCCCTGCCGGCGCCGCGCATCGAACGCATTCACGCCGCGCCGAAGCCGCCCGCCGCCGCGAGCGGCGGCAGCGCCGACTCGCCGCGTATCCACGCGTGCTGCGCAAGCTCGGCCATTTCGCGGTCGCCGCGGCTGTCGCCATATGCGTAGAGCGTGGCGGGCGCATGATCGCCCCACCATGCGCGCAGCCGCGCGACCTTTTCCGGGCCCCAGCAGTTGTTGCCCGCGAGATGCCCGGTGTACACGCCATCGCGCCATTGAAGCTCGCTCGATAGCACGGTGCCGATGCCGACCGTCTGCGCCCACATGCGCAGATAGATCGACGGCGACGCGCTCACCAGCACGACTTCATGCCCAAGCGCCTGGTGCTCGGCCACGCGCGCGAGCATCTCGGGGCGCAGCAGTGCGCGCAGGCGCCGTTCCACGAAGCGCCGCGCGGCGGCTTCGAGCGCCTCGCGCCGCACGGGTCCCATCGCGGCATACAGGAAGCGCGCCTTGGTCGGCCCGCGCGGCGACCAGCCGAGCGGGACGCCGATGAGCCAGGGCAGGCAGCGCAGCGCGGCGGCGGCGAAGCGGGCTGGGCCGGCGGCGTCGAGCATGAAGGCGCGAAAGCTGTCGGACGTGGTGATGGTGCCATCGAAGTCGAAGGCGGCGACGACGCGGTCGTTCATGTAGCGTGATGAGCAAACGTGGAAGAGGAAGGCGACGCGGCGGGGCGCGGCGGACCGGCGTCATTGTCGGCGCAAACACGAAGCGGCTGCAACGCGATGGGGGCGCGCCTCGCAATCTTGACGCAATCGGTCAATATGTATCCACGTGGATGCGCGTTGATGCTGGATGCATCGCCCTGCCTGAATCGGCCTGATTGTGTCAACCTAAGGCGCCTGGGCCGCGCTGCGTTCCAGTACGGCCGCAGACGGAGAATCGACAGTGAGCGGCGAGGCGGAACGCGAGGTCATCGGCACGTGGGTGGCAGGCGGCGCGGCGGCAAGATCGTCCGCGCGGTGCACGAATCGGCGCAATTGTCGGCTAGCCGAAGGTTTGCGCGGGTCAGCCCGACGATCATAATGATTTTGGAGACAGAGAGACATCCATGAGAAACCTGACCGAACAACTCACGCAGTACGCGGCCTATCACCGCGACGCGCGCAACATCGGCACCCATTTCATCGGCATTCCGCTGATCGTGCTCGCGCTCGCCGTGCTGCTCTCGCGCCCGGCCAGCGCACCCGGCGCGCTCGGACTGCCGGTTCCGGTCTCGCCTGCATGGCTGCTCTTCGGCGCCTCGACGATCTACTACCTCGTGCTGGACGTGCCGCTCGGCCTCATGATGGCGGTCGTCTCCGCCGCGTGCGTGGCCTTCGGCGCATGGCTCGCGCAGCAAGGCACCGCTGCGTGGCTGGGCGGCGGCGTGGCGCTGTTCGTCGTCGGCTGGATCTTCCAGTTCGTCGGGCACATCGCGTGGGAGCATCGCAAGCCCGCCTTCGTCGACGATCTCATCGGCCTCATGATCGGGCCGCTCTTCGTGCTCGCCGAAGCGCTGTTCAGCATCGGCTGGCGCCCCGAATTGCGCGCGGCGATCGAGGCAAAGGTGGGGCCTACGCGCATCAATCCGCCGCGCGGGCAGCACGCGCGGCAGTGAGCGGCCCTGGACCGTCAGCGTTCGAACCGCACGAGCCGCGCCGCGTGCACCGCGGTGAGCGCGACGGCAAGCCAGATCGGCACGTAGGTCGCGAGCTGGCGCATGCCCAGGTGCTCGCCCAGCAGCGTCACCGAAACGATCACGAGCAGCACCGGCTCGACATAGCCGAGGATGCCGAAGAGCGCCATCGGCAGCAGGCGGCTCGCCTTCAGGTACGACGCGAGCGCCACGGTGCTGAGCACGCCTAGCCCCGGCAGCAGCACGAAGGCGAGAAATGGGTGCGCGTCGAGCAGCGCGAGCGAGCCGCCCGCGCGCACTTCGATCACCGCCACCGGCACGAGCAGCAGCATCTCCACGGCGAAGGTGACGAGCGAATCCGCGTGAATCTTGCGGCGCAGCACGAAATACGGCGGGTAGCCCAGCACGACGAGCAGCGTGGGCCACGAGAACGCGTGCGTGGCCCACAGTTCGTGCGCCACGCCCACGGCCGCGCACGCCACCGCGAGCCATTGCAACGCTTCGAGGCGCTCGTGATAGTAGAAGCGCCCCACCAGCACCATGATGAGCGGCAGCAGGAAGTAGCCGAGCGACACCTCCAGCATGCGCCCGTGCAGCGGCGCCCACAGGAACACCCACAACTGCGAGCCGAGCAGCGCCGCGCTCGCCACCAGCGCGAGCGCGGTGCGCGGTTCGCTCACCATACGCGCGAGGAGCGCGCGCAACTGCGGCGCGCGCTTGCGCAGCACCAGCAGGGCCAGCGCCCCAGGCGCAGTCCAGATCACACGCCACGCGAAAATATCGAGGCCGCCGAGCGGAGCAAGCAGCAGCGTATAAGCCGACATCAGCGCGAACAGCGCCGAAGCGCCCACGGAAAGCCCAATGCCGCGCCGTGGTTCGTACGGGTTCATCGGCATGCGCGGCTACGGAAAACGGAAAGGAAGCGTTCGCGAGCGGCGCGGCGCGGCCATTTCGCGCGCGCGGGTAAAAGCATTGTCATTTGAATCGGGTATTGAATAAAGCGCGAGCCGGCGAAACCGCCGGCGAGACCGCATTCTAGTCGCGTTTGGCCCGTGATACGCGCCGCAAACCCGCGCCGGGCAAGGCGGGCACGCGCCGTGCGCGCCCGGCGCTTCGCAGCGGGCCGAACAAATTAGTCCGGCAGACCGCACCACGATGGACTAGAACGTAAATCTCGCTGCACCGGCCCGCCGTCGCCGCAACCGGCCGGAATCCACCGCAACCAGCGCGATTCCGCCGAAGCCGCGCCCACGCGCTTGCGAGCGCGCGCGGCTTGGTCGCCGGCGGCCGCGATCGCGACGCCGTCCCAACGTCCAACGCCCCCCTGGAGCCCGCATGAGAGTTTCTGCGCCCCGCCCCGCCGTTGCCGACCCCGCCCGTGCATTTGACCGATCATTCGCCCTTTCTCCCGCCGCCAGCGAATTCGCCGCCGAAGTGCGCGCCGGTTTGACGCGCTCGCCGCAGAAGGAACTGCCGTCGAAGTATCTGTATGACGAAGTCGGCTCGGCCCTCTTCGAGGTGATCACCGTGCTGCCCGAATACGGCGTCACGCGCGCCGAGGAGCGTCTGCTCACGCGCTACGCGGCCGAGATCGTCGAGGCGCTGCCCTCCGACGTCACGGTCGCCGAGCTTGGCAGCGGCAGCGGCCGCAAGACGCGCCGCATTCTCGAAGCGCTGTGCCGCAAGCGCCCCACCTCGTACTGTCCGATCGAGATTTCACGCACCGCGCTGCAGTTGTGCCGGCGCGAGCTGGCCGACATCGAGCGCATTTCGATCGTCGGCTACGAGCGCGACTATCTCGCCGGCCTTTCCGAAGTGAGCCGCCAGCGCAAGAACGGCGAACAGCTGTTCGTGCTCTTTCTCGGCAGCACGATTGGCAACTTCGCGCGCCTCGCGGCCACGCGCTTCCTGCGCGACATCCGCGCGATGCTGCGTCCCGGCGACACGCTGCTGCTCGGCACCGACCTCGTGAAGCCCGTCGACACGCTGATCGCCGCCTACGACGACGCCATCGGCGCCACCGCCGCGTTCAACCTGAATCTGCTTGCGCGCATCAACCGCGAACTCGACGCCGACTTCGACCTGCACGACTTCGAGCATGTCGCGCGCTTCAATCCCGACGTGCGCAGCATCGAAATGCATCTGCGCGCGAAGCGTGACGTGCGCGCGCAAGTGCATTCGGCCGATCTCGCCGTCGAAATCGGCGCGGGCGAGACGATCTGGACCGAGAGCAGCCACAAGTACCACGCCGACGAAATCCCGGCGATCGCCGCCGACGCGGGCTTCCAGTGCGCGCGCCAGTGGGTCGAGAAGGAGTGGGGATTCGCGGAGAGCCTGCTCGCGGTGAAGTGAAGGGAATCTGAAACAAAAAAAAAGCGGTGCGCCATTTGCGTGGCGCACCGCTTTTTTATCGGGCGATTTCAGTGCTGCTCGAAGCGTTCGTAACGCTTTTCGGTCGTGCGCTCCTCGCTTTCCACCGAACTCACGCGTGCGGCCGGCGGCCCGTGGCGCAGCCACGACAGCATGCGGTCCACCTGGTTCGCCGTGCCCTGGATCACGACTTCCACCGAACCATCTTCCCTGTTCGCGACGTAGCCGCGAATGCGCAACGCGTGCGCCTGGCGCACCGTCGCATGACGAAAACCCACGCCCTGCACCGTCCCGCGCACGCGCACGTAGTACGTTTCGAGGCGCGTATCCAGATCCGGTTCGCTCATCGCTGAATCTCCTGTTCCCTAGCTTCTGCATTCGTTACGGTCGGCATTGTAGACGCCAACGCGCACACGCGCCGGGCCCGCGCCACGTACAATCCGTGCCACGTTAGCGGCGCGGCGCACTCCGCGCCGGCCACCGAACCCGAAAGCGAACACAGAATGACTGACACCTCCCGAGCCAACCGGGATCTCGTGCTGATCACCGGAGCGTCCGGCTTCGTCGGCTCGGCCGTCGCCCGCATCGCGCAGGAAAAGGGCTACGCCGTGCGCGTGCTGGTGCGCGCGACGAGCCCGCGCAAGAACCTCGAGGCGCTCGACGCCGAAATCGTCACCGGCGACATGCGCGACGCCGCCTCGATGCGCCGCGCACTCGACGGCGTGCGCTACCTCTTTCACGTGGCCGCCGACTACCGCCTGTGGGCGCCCGATCCGCACGAAATCGAGCGCGCCAATCTCGAAGGCGCGGAAGCGACCATGCGCGCGGCGCTGGAAGCGGGCGTGGAGCGCATCGTCTACACGAGCAGCGTGGCGACGCTCAAGGTCACGAGTTCGGGCAACTCCGCCGACGAGACCTCGCCGCTCACAGCCGGGCAGGCGATCGGCGTGTACAAGCGCAGCAAGGTGCTTTCCGAGCGCGCCGTGGAGCGCATGATCGAGCGCGACGGCCTGCCCGCCGTGATCGTCAATCCGTCCACGCCGATCGGCCCGCGCGACGTGAAGCCCACGCCCACGGGCCGCATCATCGTCGAGGCGGCGACGGGCAAGATCCCCGCGTTCGTCGACACGGGACTGAACCTCGTGCACGTCGACGACGTGGCCAACGGCCACTTCCTCGCGCTGGAGCGCGGACGCATTGGCGAGCGCTATATCCTCGGCGGCGAGAACCTGCCGCTGCAGCAGATGCTCGCCGACATCGCCGGCATGGTGGGCCGCAAGCCGCCCACGATCGCGCTGCCGCGCTGGCCGCTCTACCCGCTCGCGATGGGCGCGGAAGCCGTGGCGCGCTTCACGAAGCGCGAGCCGTTCGTGACCGTCGATGCGCTCAGGATGTCGAAAAACAAGATGTATTTCACGTCGGCGAAGGCCGAGCGCGAGCTGGGCTATCGCGCGCGGCCGTATCGCGAGGGCTTGAAAGATGCGCTCGCGTGGTTCCGCGAGGCGGGGTATCTGGACGCGAAATGAGCGCGAAATGAGCGAGGCCGAGGAATTTGTTACAACTTTTCTTGCGACATGCGTACAACGCCGGAAGGGCAATGCGCGCGCGCTATGGGTAAAATCGCGGGTCTTACCTGAGAAGCCCGCATGAATCTTCAAGACCAGATTGGCGTGCTCGAAGCTGGCGTCGATCAGCTCATTCAGGCCGCCGCCGCCGCGCAGGCCGCCCGTGCCGGCGAACGCGCAGCCGCAGA
>DATBXG010000697.1:0-3257 GCA_036514415.1 Paraburkholderia sp. | reverse complement strand
GACGACCCGTTCCTGCGCGAGGTGCAGGCGAGTGCGGCCCGCCACGGCATCCCGCTGGAAACGCTCGACGCAACCGTTGCCGGCAAGCGCTGGCCCGCATGGCGGCTCAGGGCCGACCAGATCGCCAACTTCGAACCCGGCGCCGGGGTGCTCTATTGCGAGCGGGCCATCGCCGCTTACCGCCAGCTCGCGACCGCGCTCGGCGCAACGCTCTGCACGAATACGCGCGTCACGCGCATCGAGTGCCATGGCCGCGAGAGCGCCACTGTCTGGACGGACAAGAACGAGAAGTTCACCGCCCGCGACCTGATCGTGTGCGCCGGCAAATCGACGCGTCATCTGCTCGCGCCGCTGGGTCTCGACGTGCCGGTCACACGCGTGCGCAAGACGTTCGCGTGGTTCGAGGCCACGTCTGGCCTCTTCGCGCCGGAGCGCTTCCCCGGCTTTTTCGTCGCCTCGGAAGTCGGCGGCTACTACGGGTTTCCCGACCTCGACGGCAGCGGCCTGAAGCTGGGCCGCCATGACATGGGCGAGCCCGTTTCCGTGGACGCGCCGCTCGCGCCATTTGGCGCCGAACCCAGCGATCTCGGCGATCTGCAAGCCTTCCTGCAGCGCTATTTGCCGGGTGCGGGCAAGCTGCGCGTGGGGCGCGCGTGCGAATACGACATGACGCCCGACACGCATTTCATCATCGACCGCGTGCCCGCCTGCCCGAACGTCCACATCGCAACCGGCTTTTCGGGGCATGGCTTCAAGTTCGCCAGCGCGATCGGCGAGGCGCTGGCCGAGTGCATCACGCAAGGCGAGAGCCGCATCGACCTTGCCATGTTCGCGCACAGGCGCTTCGCGTAGCGAAGCGTTCTGAGTTCGCGAGCGCGAGATGGTGGGTCCGCGCGCGCAGAGGTGCTCTCTAAATGCGTGCTGCGCACGCCTGAGCCCGCGCCAGCAGCACTTCGCGGTCGCGCGCGTTTTGCGTGAGCGCGGCCGCACGCTCGAACTCCGCGCGCGCCTCGGCATGCCGTGCGAGCCTTTCCAGCAGATCGCCACGCGCAGCCGGCAGCCAGGGATAGTCGCGCAGCGCGGCTTCCTTGCACAGCGCATCGACGAGATCGAGCGCCGCCTGCGGCCCTTGCGCCATGCCCACCGCCACGGCGCGATTCAGGCGCACCACTGGCGATGCGTCGAGTGCGAGAAGCGCATCGTAGATCGCGACGATCTGCGCCCAGTCCGTCGCCGCCGCGCTCGGCGCGCGCGCATGGCACGCCGCGAGCGCGGCCTGCAGCGCATAGGGGCCCGTTGCGCCCGCGCACGCCGCGCCACGCGAGAGCGCGGCGAGGCCGCGGCGGATCAGCAGCGTGTCCCAGCGGCTGCGGTCCTGGTCGGCGAGCAGCACGGCGCGCCCCGCCCGGTCCACGCGCGCGGGCAAGCGCGAAGCCTGCAGCTCCATCAGCGCGACGAGGCCATGCGCCTCGCCTTCCACCGGAACGAGTCCGGCCAGCATGCGGCCGAGCCTCAGCGCTTCTTCGCAGAGCGCGGGCCGCGTCCAGTCCTGGCCCGCCGTGGCCGTATAGCCTTCGTTGAAGATCAGATAGATCACTTCGAACACCGAAGCAAGCCGCGGCGCCAGGTCCGCAAGCCGCGGCACTTCGAACGGCACCTTCGCCGCCGCGAGCGTGCGCTTCGCCCGCACGATGCGCTGCGCGACGGTCGCCTCGGGCACGAGGAACGCACGTGCGATCTCGGCGGTGGTGAGGCCGCCGAGCAGGCGCAGCGTGAGCGCGACGCGCCCCTCCTTCGGCAGCACGGGGTGGCACGCCACGAACACGAGCCGCAGCAGGTCGTCGCCGATCTCGTCCTCGCGTGCCGCGTCGAGCGCCTCCACGAAGTCAGGCGCGAAGTGCGCTTCGAGCGCTTCGAGATCCGCGCCCATTGCCTCGTGCGCACGCGCATGCGAGGCCACACGCCGCAACCGGTCGAGCGCACGATGTTTCGCGGCGGTCATGAGCCACGCTCCGGGGTTCTCGGGAATGCCGCTGGCCGGCCAGCTCTCCAGCGCGGCGACGAACGCATCCTGCGCGATTTCCTCGGCCACGCCCACGTCGCGCACAATGCGCGCGGCGTGCGCGATCACCTTCGCCGCTTCGATGCGCCACACGGCCTCGACCGCGCGGCGCGTCGCAGCGAAGGTGCAGCGTTCGTCGCCCGGCTGCGTCACGAGCCGTGCGCGCCCTTCTCGACGGCCGCCGGCGACATGTACATCAACTCCCAGATATGGCCGTCGAGGTCTTCGAAGCTGCGGCCGTACATGTCGGTGCCGCATTCCATCGGCGGGCGCTTCGAGGTGCCGCCCGCCGCCAGCGCCTTTTCCACGAGTCCGTCCACTTCCTCGCGCGACACGCACGAGAGGCAGGTCAGCACCTCGGTGCATTCGCGGGCGTCCACGAGCGCCTTGTCGGTGAAATTGCGCATGAAGTCGGTGGTGAGCAGCATGGCGTACATGTTCTCGCCGAGCACCATGCAGGCCGCCTGGTCGTTGGTGAATTTCGGATCGAACTGGAAGCCCAGCTGGCCGAAGAAGTCCATCGAGCGCTTGAGGTCACGCACGCCCAGATTGACGAAGATGTGCTTGTGCATGATGGTGTTCCCGCAATGATCGGTTGATGTCGAGTCACTAAAGGCAAAACCCTCAGGATGCCTTACGTTGCGCTTCAAGCTGGCGAAAACTCTCGACGCCTGCGCATTCGGGCAAGTCTTCGAGTTCATAGAGCTGGCGCACTTCGATCTCGCATTCGTCGTGCTTGCCGAACGGCGCCGGGAAGCGGCGCGCCCACTCGATCGCTTCGTCGCGCGAGCGCACCTGGATCAGCGTGTAGCCGGCAATCAGCTCCTTCGTTTCGGCGAACGGGCCGTCGACGATCGTCGGCTTGCCGTTCGTGTAGTGCACGCGAAAGCCGCGCGAGCTGGGCTGCAAGCCCGAGGCGTCGAGCAGCACGCCCGCTTTCGCCAGTTCTTCGTGATAGCGGGCCATCTCGGCGAATATTTCCACGTCGGCGGGCGGCTCGCCCGCTTCGCTCAACGCGTGGGCACGGACCATGATCATGAATCGCATTGTCTTCTCCTGAATGTGGCGTTCCGGAATCTTCGAAGCAAGCGGCACCGGTGGGTGCGCTCATGAACACGACGCACGGGGCGCACGGAAATCGACGGCGGGCGGCGAATTTTTTTGCTTGCCTGGGGAAATTACCTGGACAGATGGC